>JBILST010000042.1:0-13006 GCA_044371865.1 Flavobacterium sp. | reverse complement strand
GAAGCTCAAAAAACACCCATTATTGTCATCTTAGATGATATTAGAAGTTTGCATAATATTGGTTCGGTTTTTAGAACTTCGGATGCTTTTTTGATTGAAAAGATTTATTTGTGCGGCATTACGGCTACTCCGCCCAACAAAGAAATTCACAAAACAGCTCTTGGCGCTACAGAAACCGTGACTTGGGAATATGCCAAAGACGTTTTAGAAGTGGTACATCAATTGAAACAAGAACATGTAAAAGTGTATTCAGTGGAACAAACGGAAAATGCTATTATTTTGGACGATTTTCAACCTGAAACGAATACCAAATATGCTTTAATTTTTGGAAACGAAGTAAAAGGTGTTTCGCAAGAGGCTATTAATTTAAGCGATGGTGTAATTGAAATTCCGCAATTAGGAAGTAAACATTCGTTGAATATTTCGGTGAGTGCTGGAATTGTAATTTGGGATTTGTTTCAAAAGCTTCGCTAGAAAAAAGAACAAAGAATAAAGAGAAAAGACTCATAATTTGTCATGCTGAACTCGTTTCAGCATCTCGACTTTTAGAAGCTGAAATAAATTCAGCTTGACAAGACTAGATTTTAATACTTTTTAATCTTCGCATTAATCTCATCCAACAAAAAAACATAATCTTCCTGTTTTTTGACAAAATCTAAATCCGAAACATCGATAATCAATACATTCAAATCGGTTTGCGTTTTGATGTAATCTAGATAACCTTGATTGATTTTTTCTAAATAATCCGCTGGTATTTCTTGTTCGTAACTTCTTCCACGCTTTTTGATGTTTTCTAAAAGACGGTCGGTATTTTGATACAAATACACATACAAATCAGGTTTTGGCATTTCTTTGTGAATGATGTCGAACATGGTTTTGTACAAACGAAATTCATCTTCTTGAAGCGTTACTTTGGCAAAAATCAACGATTTAAAAATGTGATAATCAGCCACTACAAAATCTTTAAATAAGTCAAATTGCGCTAAATCGTCTGATAATTGTTGGTATCTATCCGCTAAAAACGACATTTCTAAAGGAAACGCATAACGACTTTGGTCTTTATAAAACTTTGGCAAAAACGGGTTATCGGCAAAACGTTCTAATACTAATTTGGCATTGCAATCTTCTGCTAATTTGGTTGACAAAGTTGTTTTTCCAGCTCCAATATTTCCTTCAATCGCAATGTAATTGAATTGTTGTAATTGGAGTTTTTCGATAGGTGAAACTATAGAATGAACTGCTTTTATTACACTTTTGTCTTCGGTTTGAAGTAATAGTTGCGCAATAGATTTCTTCAACGTTGGATGTTCCCAATTCAATCCCAAGTCCATCATCGGTTGCAAAACAAATTTTCGATTTTGCATTAATGGATGTGGAACTTGTAACATTTCGGTCGAAATAATTTCTTCATCAAAAGCAATTATATCTACATCAATCATTCGAGCTTGATAACCAAATTCTTTGGAACGAACTCTACCCAACATCTTCTCCACTTTTAAAACCTGCTTCAAAATTTTTTGAGCTGATTTTGACGTATGAATTAGAATGGCAGCATTGTAAAAAGGTTCGCTTTCAAAACCCCAAGCGGGTGTTTCATAAATTTTAGAAACCTTTACAACTGTTGCTACTTCCTTATGAATCAAGTCAATACAAGACTGAATCGTTGCTAACCGATTGCCTTGATTACTTCCTAAAGATAAAATAACTTGATACTGACTCATGTTAGCAAAATAACAAACTATTTTAGACTTATAATTTACCTTTCTTGTTTTTTTATGAACATGTAACATTTTTATTTGTTTTACTACTTATATCTAATATTAAAAGAATTAAAATGAGATTTTTAGGAAATGTATTGGCTACTATTGTAGGGATATTTATTTTTTGTATGATTTTTTTCTTCGGAATTATAATCATTGGAGCCATTGCGGGTGGCGATGAAGACACGGTTAGTGTAAAAAAGAATTCGGTTATTGAATTAGACTTATCAAAAGTATCTTTAGATTACGCTGGAAAAACCAATTACAAAGACTTCAATTACTTTGAGGCAGATCATGATGGTGTTACCGATATTTTAAATGCTATTGAAGCCGCTAAAACTGATGATAAAATCAAAGGGATTTCTATTTTGAATAATCAATCACAATTAGGTTTAGCACAAAGTAAAGCTGTTCGTGACAAACTGGAAGAATTTAAAAAATCAGGAAAATTCGTTTATGCGTATGCGAATTTTTTCACACAAGGAGAATACTATTTGAATTCGGTTGCCGATCAAGTCTATTTGAACCCAATGGGTGAAGTCGACTTTAAAGGTTTATCTGCTGAAATTTTATACATGAAAGACTTGCAAGAGAAAACAGGTGTAAAAATGGAAGTGATTCGTCATGGAAAATACAAAAGTGCTGTAGAGCCTTTCTTAGCACAAGAAATGAGTCCGGAAAACCGCGAACAAATGACTGTTTTACTAAATTCGGTATGGAATACAATTGCGACCGATATTGCTAAAAGCAGAAAATTATCAGTAATTCAGTTAAATGCTATTGCAAATACCCTAGGCGCTAGAACACCAGAATTAGCATTAGCCAATAAATTAATTGACAAAGTCGCTTATGAAGATGAGTATCATGATGCTATTAGAACAAAATTAAAGTTAGACAAAAAGGAAAAATATGACTTTGTAAGCATTACAGATTATGCTAAAACAGCTGCCACATCTGTTGAAGATTATTCTAAAAATGACATTATCGCTGTGATTTATGCACAAGGCGAAATTACAGGAGGCGAAGGCGATGTAAATGTAATTGGTGAAGGATCTATAAAACGTTCTTTGCAAGAGGCTCGTGAGGATGATGATGTAAAAGCAATCGTATTAAGAGTGAATAGTCCTGGTGGAAGCGCTTTGACTTCTGAATTGATTTGGAGAGAAATCGAAATCACTAAAAAAGTAAAACCAGTTGTGGTTTCTATGGGGAATTATGCGGCTTCTGGTGGTTATTACATTGCGGCAAATGCGGATAGAATTTTTGCAGAACCTAACACAATTACCGGCTCAATTGGCGTTTTTGGCATGTTACCTAATATGAACCAATTAGGGAAAAATATTGGAATCAACGCCGAGCAAGTAAAAACACATGATAATGCAAGTGGATACAGTGTTTTTGAACCTATAGATGAAAATTTTAAAGGTTATGTTTTAGAAAGTATCGAAAGAACATACGCTACTTTCTTAAAACGTGTAGCCGATGGACGAAAAATGACAACTGCTCAAGTAGATGCTATTGGTCAAGGAAGAGTTTGGACCGGAATTGATGCTCACAAACTTGGTTTGGTAGACGAAATAGGTGGTTTAGATGCAGCAATTAAATATGCAGCTAAATTAGGAAAAACATCTTCGTACAGAACTGAAAACTATCCGGAATATGAGAAAAACTTTGAAGACTTATTGGCTAATTTCACTGGAATAGCAATGTTTAAAACCAAAGAACAATTATTAAAAGAACAATTAGGCGAAGAAGGATTCCAAATGCTAGAACAAATCAAACGAGTAAAAAGCAGAAAAGGAATTCAAGCAATGATGCCTTACGAAATTGAGATTCATTAATATTTATCAAAAAACACTCAAATCCCAAAGACAATTTGTTTTTGGGATTTTTTTTATAAGTTTTATGTAATAATTAATACAACAACACACAAATGGTATTAATTTTGTATTACAAAAAAACATTCACTTCAAAAAATACAATTATGTTAAAGAAAGTTTTAAAAGGACTTGGGATTTTTCTATTGGTAATCATCATTGCCTTAGCTGCAGCTCCGTTTTTGTTTAAAGACAAAATCAAAGAAATGATTGCTAAAACTTTAAATGAAAATGTAAACGCTACTATTGCTTTTGATGATGTAGATTTGAGTTTATTTAAGAGCTTTCCTAAAGCTAATGTTACGATTGAGAAATTAAGTATCGTCACCAATGCGCCTTTTGAAAAAGATACGCTTTTGTATGCTGGTGAAACGAATATAACAATGAGTGTAAAAGAACTTTTTAAAGGAGATGGCGAAGCTATGAATTTAGAAAGTTTTCATGTAGTTGATGGAATTGTAAACATCATTTTTAATAAAGATGGTTTAGGAAATTTTGATATTGCTCTAAAAGAAGCGGAAGAAAAAAAAGCTTCTGACAGCAAACCTTTTGCTTTAGCTATTCAAAACTATGAAGTGGAAAATTTAAAATTCTCTTACCTTGATGAAGGTTCCAAAATGAAAATGGTTTTAGACAGTATTTATCATGAAGGAACAGGAAATTTTGCCGCTCAAAAATTAGATTTAGAAACTAAAACTACTGCAAAACTATCTTTTGATATGGACAAAATGAACTACATGAACAATGTAGCCATTTCATTAGATGCCATTTTAGGAATCGATTTAGAAAAAAGTAAATATGAATTCAAAGACAACAAAGCATTGATTAATCAATTGCCGTTAGAATTTAATGGATTTATTCAAATGGTGGAAGCGGGTCAAACCTATGACCTAACTTTCAAAACTCCAACATCTGATTTCAAAAACTTCTTAGGATTAATTCCAGCTGCTTATTCAGGTGATATCAATAAAGTAAAAACAACAGGGCAATTTTCGGTAGACGGAAAAGTAAAAGGAAATTTAACCGAAACTACTATTCCAGCTTTTGATGTCAAAATTGCATCTAATAATGCATCATTCCAATATCCTGATTTACCAAAATCTGTTAAAAATATTGTAATTGATACGCACATTATTAACGAAACAGGTTTGATGAACGACACCTATGTAAATTTGAACAAACTTTCGTTTTCAATAGATCAAGACGTTTTTAATGCAAAAGCAAATATTAAAAATATTGCTACAAACGCATTAGTAGATGCCGAATTAAAAGGAACTATCAATTTAGCAAATGTTACCAAAGCCTATCCTGTAAAATTAGACAAACCGTTAACCGGAATTCTAAAAGCAGATGTTAAGACAAAATTCGACATGCTATCGGTAGAGAAAAGTCAATATCAAAATATACAAAATTCTGGAACAATTAGTTTAACTGGATTCAATTACGAAGGTCCGGAAATGGCGAAACCGTTCAAAATTAACCAAGCTAATGTGGCGTTCAATCCAAACCATATTAACTTAAGTAAATTTGATGCAAAAACAGGAACATCTGATATTCAAGTAAACGGTACATTGGATAATTTCTATGGATTTATGTTTAAAAACCAAATCTTGAAAGGAAAATTCAACATGAATTCAACCAAATTAGTAGTTTCAGATTTCATGGCGCCAACGACGACTACAACTGATGACGGAAAGAAAACAACTGAAGCAGTTAAAATCCCTTCATTCTTAGATTGTAGCATTACCGCGAAAGCAGGAACGGTTGTTTATGATAATTTGAACTTGAAAGATGTTTCTGGAAATATGATTATTCGCGATGAAACAGTTGCCTTAAACAACTTAAAAATGGGGATTTTTGGCGGAAATATCGGTTTAACAGGGACCGTTTCAACCAAAGGGAAAACACCTACTTTCAACATGAATTTAGGTTTAGACAAAGTCAATATTGCCGAATCATTTACACAATTAGATATGTTGAAATCAATTGCTCCGATTGCTGGTGTTATTAATGGAAAACTCAATTCCACCATCAAACTATCAGGAGATTTGCAACAAGATATGACTCCAAATTTAAAAACCATTTCTGGTGATTTATTAGGTCAATTATTATCAACTACCGTGAATGAAAAGAATTCAGCTATGCTAACGGCTTTAAGTTCTAACTTAAAATTCATTGACATGAGTAAAGTTAATTTAAACGATGTGAAAGCCGCTTTATCTTTTAAAGACGGAAAAGTAAACGTAAAACCATTCGATATTAAATACCAAGACATTGTAGTAAATGTGGGCGGTACACATGGTTTTGACCAAACTATGAATTACGATTTAAAATTTGATGTTCCTGTGAAATATTTAGGTAAGGATGTAAACAATTTAATTGCAAAATTAACGCCTGCCGACCAAAAACAGATTACTAGTATTCCTGTAACTGGCTTAATGACCGGAAACTTCTCACAGCCAAAATTCAACTCTGATTTAAAACAATCGACTACGAATTTAACTACACAATTAGTTAAAATGCAAAAAGATAAACTGGTAAATCAAGGAACTTCGGCTTTAGGTAATTTAATTAATGGCACAAAAGCAAATACATCTGGAACCTCTACTGCTACAGACACAACAAAAACAAAACCTACACCAAAAGAGGAAATTAAAACCAAAGCTACCGATGCTATAAAAGGTTTGTTTGGAGGGAAAAAGAAAAAAGGAGAATAAATTTCAATTTTAAAGATAATTGACAAAACCCTTTCAAAATTTGAAAGGGTTTCTTTTTATAAACTCATCTTCACTACATAACCTTCATAGGTTCTTACATTAAAAACGGTACCATCTTCAAAAAGCAAGTATTGGCCTTTAATTCCGGTTAGCGTTCCTGAGAAACTAGGCGTTTTATCTAAATTTAAACTCGTTACTTTTTTAGGATATTGCAATACAGGAAAGTCAAGTTGAATGATTTTTTCTTCTTTCGGGAAATAATCTTTCACTTCAGTTGGTAACCAATCGAAAACTTTATTTCGTTCGGCAATTAAATCCATCTCTACATATTCATTTTTCAGCATTTTTTGCCAATTGGTTTTATCTGCAAAATGATTTTTTAACGCCACTTCTGTAATTCCAGCTAAATATCTATTTGGCACTTCTAAAATTGGAATAGCTTGCACAGCACCTTGGTCAATCCATCGCGTGGGCACTTGGGTTTTTCTTGTAACTCCTACTTTTACTTCACTAGACAACGCTAAATACACCACATGCGGTTGCAATTGCACGCGTTTTTCATAAGCTAAATCTCTATCTTCAATATCCAAATGAGCGGTACTTAATTCGGGTTTCATAATCCAATCGCCTACTGCTGGACTACTCATAAAACAATCATAACAAAAACCTTGACGAAAGATTTTCTTTGCTTTTCCACAATTTAAACATTGATAGCCTTGAAATTCAATTTCTAGATTTTTTCCAAGAAGCTGATTGATATTTAAAAAACTATTTTCAAAAACCAAATAATACTGAATAGGACTCCCTAATTCGCTTTGCATTTTTGAAAGTGTGCCTTGGTAGATCATTTTATGTTAAGATTTACTTTTTATCGAAATTATTTAAAAAAAATGCTATTTTTGGTAAAGTTATTATTCATAATTCATAATTCAAAACGGAACGCGCTAAATGCCATTACAAATTATAAATTCTTTTGCTACTTGGATTTTAAAAAAACGAATTCATCAAATGGAATTGTTTTTAAAATACCCACATGAAGTGCAAGATGAGTTGCTTTTAAGCCTAATCAAATCAGCCGAAAACACTCAAATTGGAAGAAAATATGATTTTTCTTCTATGAAAAACTACACTTCGTTTAGTGAAAGAATTCCGGTTTCCTCTTATGAAGATTTAGAACCATTAATTGAACTCACGCGAAAAGGAGAACAAAATGTATTTTGGCATTCTAACATCAAATGGTTTGCAAAATCGAGTGGCACTACTAATGCTAAAAGTAAATTTATTCCTGTAAGTTCAGAGGCATTAGAAAATTGCCATTACAAAGCTAGCAAAGATTTACTGTGCTTATATTTGAATAACAATGAAAATTCTCAATTGTTTACAGGAAAAAGTTTGCGCTTAGGCGGAAGCAAGCAATTGTATGAAGACAACAATACTTTTTTTGGCGATTTATCGGCTATTTTGATTGACAACATGCCTATTTGGGCCGAATTTAGCTCCACACCCAGCAGTAAAATATCGCTAATGGGCGATTGGGAAACAAAACTTCCAGCTATCATCAACGAAACAACAAATGAAAATGTTACTAGTTTAGCTGGTGTACCTAGTTGGATGATGGTATTATTACAAAAAACATTAGAAACTACTGGAAAATCAAATTTATTAGAGCTTTGGCCAAATGCAGAAGTGTATTTTCATGGTGGTGTAAGTTTTGAACCCTACAAAGAACAATACAAAAAGTTATTTCCAAAAGACAGTTTTAAATATTACGAAATTTACAACGCCTCCGAAGGCTTTTTTGCAATTCAAGACCAAAATGACAGCGATGAATTATTATTGATGCTGGATTATGGTATTTTCTACGAATTTATTCCAATGGATACTTTTGGCACTCTCAACCAACGTGTTATACGGCTGAATCAAGTAGAATTACATAAAAATTATGCGTTGGTCATTACAACTAATTCGGGCTTATGGCGCTATTTAATTGGTGATACTATTCGATTTACTTCCTTAAACCCTTACAGAATTAAAGTTACCGGAAGAACTAAACACCACATTAATGTTTTTGGAGAAGAATTAATGGTAGAAAATACGGATGCCGCCCTTGCTAAAACTTGCAAAGAACATCTTTGTGAAATTATCGATTATACGGTTGCTCCCATTTTTATGACCAACGAGCAAAAAGGGGGACACGAATGGATTATCGAGTTTAAAACCAAACCCGATAATATTGAAAATTTCCGAAAAGCTTTAGACGAAAACTTGCAAAGTGTTAATTCAGATTATGAAGCTAAACGATACAATAACATGACCTTAAATCCGTTAGTATTAAATATAGCTAGAGAAAATTTATTTTATGATTGGCTAAAACAAGAAGATAAATTAGGCGGTCAACACAAAATTCCAAGATTATCGAACGAACGAACGTATTTAGAAAGTTTAATAGACTTATCATGAAAAAAAGAAATTTAATCTTATTTGTGTTTTTTCTTACACTATTAACTATTTCATGTGGACCAAGACGTTATGGATGTGGACCCAGAAGATGCTACAATTCTACACCAAAAAATAACAACAATTCACTTCATAAAACATTTTTCTACGAGACATTTTACACTAAATCTTTATTAATTTAACTTGATTAACCTCAAAAAAGATTAAAAATTTATATTATTTACCGAAATTTGTTATTTTATTTTAACTATTTGTTTTTTTTGTTAAATATTATTATACTTTTGCACTGTTTTTTAAGAAAGCATTAACAGTTTATTATTTAAGTATTTAATTTTATGAAACTAAACAAAATCTTTACTTTATTTTTACTTTTAATTAACTTATTATCTTTTGGGCAAGAACCAAAACGTTCTGAGGGTTCAGAAGCCGTTATTAATGCAATTAATAAAAATACAAAAGGAATAACTTTTATCACTAGTGATACAGGAATCAATTCAGAATTGAATGAAATTGGAACTACTTTTTTTAAAAATAAATACATCATTTTATCAAATAAAAAAAGAAGACATGCTGATGTAACTGTTAATCCAATAACAAATACTCCAAACAATAATTTATATTGTGTAGACGTAAAAGAAGATGGCAATTTATCGTTTCCTTTACTTTTCTCACAAGCTCTAGATTCTGAAAATGACGAGGGTTCTATAGGATTTTCTTCAGACCAAAGAACCATTTTCTTTACACAAGAAAACCCAAACAACAAACAAATATTTACACTTCACAAAGCAACACTTAATGAAAAGGATGCAAAAAAGTGGACAAATATTACTAATTTGAATATTGTTCCAGAAGGATATTCTGCAGAAACACCAAGCGTATCAGCAGATGGAAAAAAAATATTTATTGCAACTAATATTCCAGGTGGATTTGGTGGATTTGATATTTACGAAGCAATAATTAATGATGATGGTACTGTTGGTACTCTAGTTAATTTAGGTCCAAATGTAAATACAGCTGAAGACGAAAAGTATCCTTATATTTCTACAGACAATAAATATTTATATTTTTCCTCTAAAGGACACACAAATTTAGGTGGCTATGACGTTTTTAAATCTGCTTATGTTAACAATACTTTCTTAACTGCTATGAATTTAGGAACGGATTTAAATTCTAGAAGAGATGATATTGCCTTTGTATTAACATCTCCGTCTAAAGGATATATTTCAACTGACAAAAAACAATCTGGTAATTTTGATATTTTAAAATTTGAAATCAAAAAACAAGATAATTTACAATCTAACTATACCATTGTTGAAGAAGTTAGCAAAACAGCTTTACCGAATGCTACTGTTATCGTTAGAGATGAGTTTGGAACTAAATTAATTGAAACACTGTCTGATAATAATGGTAAAATCAAATTAAATTTAGAGCCTTTGACATTTTACAACATTGAAGTAATTAAAGACGGATATGAAACTAAAAAACAAAATATTGCTACAGGAGATATTGACAAAAACATTGCATTAACTCAGAAAAAAGCAGTAGTAACAGATGATGCAATTGTAATTGAAAACATCTATTTTGACTTCAATAAATCAAGTGTTAAAAAAGAATCTGAATTGTCTTTAAATAAAATTGTTGAAGTTCTTAAAAACAATTCTAACATGAGCATTACCATTAATGCCCACACAGACAACAAAGGTTCCGAATCGTACAATCAAACATTATCTGAAAGTAGAGCAAAGGCTGCTTATCAATATTTACTTAAAAAAGGAGTTCCAGCAAATCAACTTGCATACAAAGGTTTTGGTGAAAGTGAATTGTTAGAAAAGTGCGAAAAATGTACCGCTAAACAAGACCAAACGAATAGAAGAGTAGAATTCAAAATCGTTAAATAAAAAAGTACGCTCTCAATTAAAAACAACTATAAAAAAATGAAAAAAATCTCTTTAGTATTGGCTTTATCAGCAGTAGTATTATTAACTTCATGTTCAAGTGGATGGAGTTGTCAAAAAAGATATTGCAACGCCAAACAAACAAAAACAATCGAGCAAAAGAAAAATGCTTAATACAAAAAAAAGGGCACCAAATTGGAGGGCACTGAAAAACATCGACTATTTTGATTAGTACCGTTTTTAGTCAATAAAAAAACGCTTGTAACGGGATTTTAAATATCCGTTATGAGCGTTTTTCTTTTTGCAACTGTTTTTTATTGGAGGTTGTATAAGTTTGTTTTTGGCTTTTACAGGTTGTTTTTTCAAAATACCTGAGCAGATTGCGTTTTCTACATTAATTTGAGAATTCTTTTTAAGTTTACTGTGAATATTGCTATTGCACCTTGCATTTGCATATTGGTAATGCCGTATGAAATTGCTTTATCATAACCGTATACATTTTTTAATTCGCTATTTTTGGCTTCTATCTTGTATCGATGTTTTGCTTTTTCTTTGTAATATTCTGTTTCTTGAAAAAAAAATTGGTCTTGATGTAGTTCTGATTTTATAGATACTGAATATGTTTTAATTTTAGCTCCTTCTTTGTAACAACCATTTTTTAAAGGACAAGATTTGCATTTTTCGACATCAAAATAATAAGTGTCTACTTGATTTGTTCCAATATTTTTACTTCCACCACGTGCTTTTTTTATTGCCAAATGTCCTGCTGGGCAAACAAACCTATCGGCATCTTTATTATAATCAAATTTATCGGCATCTTTTCTGTTTCCTTGTGTTATTGATGGATTTAATTTTGCTACTACTTTAATATTTTGTTCACTTGTGATTTTAAGATTTTCTTTTCCAGAGTAAGCAGCATCACCAATAATGGTGTCTACATCAATTCCGTTTTCTTGACTAATTTCTATAAGCTTAGGCAATTCTGGTCCATCACCTTTTTCACCCGATGTTACTACGGCTGCAGTAATGATGCGCTCTTCAGTCATTGCCAAATGAGTTTTGTATCCAAAGAAGGAACTCTCAGCAGATTTATGACCTATTTTTGCATCGGTATCTTTTGATAAAGTTAGGTTTTCTTGAGTATCCTCCACAGTTTCCTTTAACAGGTTTAATTTCTCTTTCACTGCAGGAATCGAACTTATAGATGGCTCGTTTTCGATACGTTTTTCTAATTCTTTACAATAAACCAACTCCTTTTCTAAATCATTGTCGGTATTCTTTTGAGGCATACGTTCTTTAAATTGGTCGTCAAAGGTGTATATTGTTTTTCGAAGTAACTTGGAGCGTTCTCTCAATACATCGATGGCTAAAAACGGATTAGATCTTGATAAAGTATGAGTGGCATCAACGATAATAGACTTCGAACGAATTATTCCTTTTTCAATAGCAATAGTTACTGTTTTGTTTATCAATAGATTTAATAAGTCGGTGTCTTTCAAACGTAGTTTTCTGAACTTTGTCAACGAACTTGGATTGATAACATCGTCTTCAGGATTCATATCCAAAAAATATTTAAAAGACATATCATATTGAGAACGTTCCACCACATCTACATCGGAAATAGTGTAAATTGTTTTAAGAAGTAAATACTTAAACATACGAACAGGACTTTCTGCCATACGACCATTTGTTGTGCAGTATTTGTTTAACAACTCATCATAAATAAAGGAAAAATCAATTAAATCATTGATTTTTCTTAATATATTTTCCTTTGGAACTATTAAATCATACAACGTAGAATGAGAACTAAATTGTATTGTTTGCTGCTTTAATAACATCTAAAAAACTCTATAATTACAGCTAAATATACGAAAAAAGGAGCAGAAAAACTAAGTTTTCTACTCCTTAAATTATTGCAATTATTATTTAAAGGACTTTTTCAGTGCCCTCCCAAATTGGCGCCCTTTTTTTTGTATTAATTTCAAATTACGAAACCGCTTTCAATCGTTGTAATAAATTTTTACTTAAACTGTTTTCGGCATACTCCTTTGTTACTTGTAAATGTTTGTCATCAGAACTTGGTAATTCGTACATAGCATCCGTTAAGATAGCTTCACACAATGAACGCAACCCTCTAGCGCCTAATTTATATTCTAACGCTTTAGAAACAATATAATTCAACGCTTCTTCTTCAATTTCTAAAGTCACCTCATCCATTTCAAACAATTTTTTATACTGTTTTACTAAGGCATTTTTAGGCTCAGTTAAAATGGCTCTTAATGTTGCAGCATCTAATGGAT
>JBILST010000269.1:0-3144 GCA_044371865.1 Flavobacterium sp. | reverse complement strand
AGACAAATCACAAAGCAAATCACGAAAGAAAACGGGAAGTTCAGAGTTTTAAAATCTCGCAATGTTGGTAATAATGAAGTTAAAGAATTGAAAGATTACGACTGCTATATTGATGATACAGAAAATTTGGCTGTTGCCAAATTTCTTAATCGTGATGATGTCGTAATGATTCCAAACCTTACTTATTATCCGAGAGCCAGTTTTTTACCAAAGAACACAATTACAGATGGTTCTGTCGCTTTGTTGACTTTAAAAAATGGTAGCAGATTGCCAACAGAAAAAGATTTGGAATATTACGGCTCAAAAGAATTTGAAAAATTCTATCGAGTTGCTCGTAATTATGGTACACGTTCACTAAACATTGATAATAATTCCGTATTTTTCTTCGGACTTTTAAAAGAAATTGAATAGATGAGAGAACAAATAAATAATTTTTTAGAACAATTTGATTTTGATATACGGAAATCTAAAGATGCTCGTTTCGTTGACCAAAAATGCACTCCTGACATTGTTTGCTTTATGGCGGATTGTGTTTTAAATATGATTGCAACTAAACCGACTTTTGTAATAAATGATATTTGGGAAACTCAATATTTCATTCAAAATTGTAGAGTTGTGTTTAACAAACCTTGGGCAAATGATAAAAATGCAAAAAATGAATACAATAAAGTTCTTTCACAACCTTTGAAATTACTAGCATATTCACAAATATTAAAAGTAGAAAAAATTAAAGGTTCATTGACCTTTTCGGTAAACAATGAAGAACTTTTGGATTACATTTCTAGAAAAGACAGAAATGCATACAATTTTCTATATTGCTACTTTACGAAAGTTCTATCAGATAGTGGGTTTTTAAAAAATTTAGAAGAATATAAAATAGAACATCGTAAAGATTTAAATAACGCAAGAGAAAACCTATACAATAAATATTTTCGATTTATATCAGGTAACACACCTACTCGTTCAAGACTTGATATTCGAAGAATATTTCATAAGATATTGAATATTTATGCAGTCGAGCATAATCTTCCAGGAAGCAAAGGGAAATTCACAATGACATTTTCTGAAACTATGTACAATAAAAAGAATTGGAGAGATGTAAATAAAGAAAAATCAATTACAAGACAAGAAACATTAAGTGCTCAAGATTTAGAAAAACAAGAAATTATTAATGCTTATTATGTTCAAAAAGCAATTGCACTTATTCGCAAAACACATATTGAAAGTGAAGTAAAAGACCAATGGGGTAACGGAGAGGCAACACAAGTTCATCATATTTTTTCTCGTGCTGAATTTCCAGAGCTTGCGCATTATGTAGAAAATCTAATTTTATTAACAGCAACACAACATAATACGAAAGCTCATCCAAGCAATAGAACTCAACAAATAAATAAAGATTATCAATTAACTTGCTTGTTAGCTAAATCTGACAGTATTGAAAAATCCCTAAACAAAGGAGAATTTGTTTATAGAAAAGAATCTTTTATTTTTGTGATTAATACAGGTTTATTAGTTGAATTAAGTGACAAACTTGACTTTGGAACTATTAAAACGGAATTGACAAAAATATATAATGCAGCCTAATCAAACTCGAAAAAAGAAGGGCTAAAGAATAACAGTAGTTTTGCAAAATGGTGGTCTTGGGAATAAAAAAGTTTTTTTTATATTAAAATTTCTCTGTATCGGAATATTCATACATCAAATTCTGTTGCTTTTTAAGCTACAATTTATTATTTCTACTAAAGTATTGATTACTATGGTGTAATTATCAAAATAAACATTACCTTTGCACCCTGAAAAATTTTATAAATGACTTCAATTAGAAACATCGCAATTATTGCACACGTTGACCACGGTAAAACTACTTTGGTTGATAAAATTATGTACCACTGTCAGTTGTTTCGTGAAAACGAAAATACTGGAGATTTGATCTTAGACAATAATGACTTAGAGCGTGAAAGAGGTATTACTATTACTTCTAAGAACGTTTCTGTGACTTATAAAGGAACAAAAATCAACATTATCGATACTCCTGGTCACGCCGATTTTGGTGGTGAAGTAGAGCGTGTACTTAATATGGCTGATGGTGTTTGTCTTTTAGTTGATGCTTTTGAAGGGCCAATGCCTCAAACGCGTTTCGTATTACAAAAAGCAATTGACTTAGGATTAAAACCATGTGTGGTTATTAATAAAGTAGATAAAGAAAACTGTACACCAGAAGAAGTACATGAAAAAGTTTTCGACTTAATGTTTGAATTAGGCGCTACAGAAGAGCAGTTGGATTTCCCAACAGTTTACGGTTCGGCTAAAAATAATTGGATGTCTGATGACTTTAGAAATCAAACTGAAAATATTGAGCCTTTGTTAGATATGGTTTTGGCAAATGTGCCAGCTCCTAAAGTATCTGAAGGAACGCCTCAAATGTTAATTACCTCTTTAGATTTCTCATCATTTACTGGTCGTATTGCGATTGGTCGTTTAGAAAGAGGAGTTTTAAAAGAAGGAATGCCAATATCTTTAGTAAAAAGAGATGGTACAATAATGAAATCAAGAATCAAAGAATTACATACTTTTGAAGGTTTAGGTCGTAAAAAAGTAGATCAAGTAATTGCTGGTGATATTTGTGCAATTATTGGAGTTGAAGGATTTGAAATTGGTGATACAATCGCTGATTTTGAAAATCCAGAAGCGTTACAAACTATCGCTATTGATGAGCCTACAATGAGTATGTTGTTCACAATTAACGATTCTCCTTTCTTTGGTAAAGAAGGTAAATTTGTAACATCACGTCACATTAGAGATCGTCTGACTAAAGAATTAGAGAAAAACTTAGCGATGAAGTTAGGTGAAACTGATTCTGCTGATAAATTCATGGTTTTTGGTCGTGGAGTTCTTCACTTATCGGTTCTTATAGAAACTATGAGAAGAGAAGGGTATGAATTACAAATTGGTCAACCACAAGTTATCATCAAAGAAATTGATGGTCAAAAATGTGAGCCAATTGAAGAATTAACAATCGATTTACCAGAAAATCTTTCAGGTAGAGCTGTTGAATTCGTAACTATCCGTAAAGGAGAAATGTTGTCAATGGAAGCTAAAGGTGATCGTATGATTATTAAATTCAATATTCCATCTCGTGGAATT
>JBILST010000225.1:0-3876 GCA_044371865.1 Flavobacterium sp. | reverse complement strand
AAAAGAAAATTTGGGTGGAATTTGTTTGAATTGGGGTTGTATTCCAACGAAAGCATTATTAAAATCGGCTCAAGTTTTTGATTACCTAAAACATGCTTCAGATTACGGATTAACCGTTAAGGAATTTGACAAAGATTTTTCTGCTGTTGTAAAACGTTCTCGCGACGTTGCAGATGGAATGAGCAAAGGAGTTCAATTCTTAATGAAGAAAAATAAAATCGACGTGATTGATGGTTTTGGAAAAGTAAAACCAGGTAAAAAAGTAGACGTAACTGCTGCTGACGGAAAAGTAACTGAATATTCAGCTGATTATATCATCATTGCAACAGGAGCTCGTTCTCGCGAATTACCAAACTTACCGCAAGATGGTAAAAAAGTAATTGGATACCGCCAAGCAATGACTTTAGCGGAGCAACCAAAGAAAATGATTGTGGTTGGTTCAGGTGCGATTGGAGTTGAGTTTGCTCATTTCTACAACGCCATGGGAACTGAAGTTACAATTGTAGAATTCATGCCAAATATAGTTCCTGTAGAAGACGAAGACATCTCAAAACAATTTGAGCGTTCGTTGAAAAAAGCAGGAATCAACGTAATGACAAACTCTTCTGTAGAAAGAATTGATACTTCTGGAAACGGAGTGAAAGCATTCGTTAAAACAGCTAAAGGAGAAGAAGTTTTAGAAGCGGATATCTTATTATCAGCTGTTGGAATTAAAACCAACATCGAAAACATTGGATTAGAAGAAACAGGTATTGCTACCGATAGAGATAAAATCTTAGTAAACGCATATTACCAAACAAATGTTCCAGGTTACTATGCTATTGGTGATGTAACGCCAGGACAAGCTTTAGCGCACGTTGCTTCTGCAGAAGGTATTTTATGTGTGGAAAAAATTGCAGGTTTACACGTAGAAGCATTAGATTACGGAAACATTCCAGGTTGTACGTATGCAACTCCAGAAATTGCTTCTGTGGGTATGACTGAAAAACAAGCGAAAGAAAAAGGATACGAAATCAAAGTAGGTAAATTCCCATTCTCAGCTTCAGGAAAAGCAAAAGCAGCGGGAACTCCAGACGGATTTGTAAAAGTAATTTTTGATGCTAAATACGGTGAATGGTTAGGTTGCCACATGATTGGTGCCGGCGTTACAGATATGATTGCAGAAGCAGTTGTAGCTCGTAAATTAGAAACTACAGGACACGAAATCTTAAAAGCAGTTCACCCACACCCTACTATGAGTGAAGCGGTTATGGAGGCGGTTGCTGAGGCTTATGGTGAAGTAATTCACTTATAGTCTTTAAAACAAAGAAAATAGATTTTAGAAAATAGATTAAATCCGATTTGTGAAAGCAGGTCGGATTTTTTTGTTGAATAGATATTTATTGCATAAAATTCAGACCCACAATTTTACTAAAAAGGTTAGTATAAATAATTATTTTTTTGTTTTAAAATAAATATTTATACCTTTATAAATAAGTAAAAGAATAGCAATTCAATTAAATTTGATTTTTATGGTAAAAAATACACTTTATTTTTTCGTAGTTTTAATGTTATCATTAAGCATTAGTACTTATGCTCAAGAAATTGGTAAAAAAAAATCTTTACATGAATTAAAAGACGAAATAAATCCTCTTAATTTTGCTAGAGTAAATTTTTATAAAAACACGCTAGTTTTTTATAATGAATATTTAGATACTGAAAGTGGTTCTATTAATACTACCGATTTTAGGTATACACATCCATTTAAAAATCGTTCTTGGAATTTCAGAACTGATATTCCGTTAATATCAGGAAATACATCTTCTGAAAATAAAACTGCAATTGGTGATATTTCTTTTAGTATAGCTCATATTCCATATTTAACAAATAAAAGAGGCGTTTCTTTTAGGGCTAGAATTACTACAAATTCAAGTAATAATAAAGATTTTGGCACTGGAAAATGGGTTTTTACTCCAACGGTTTTTTATGGTCAATATTTAAACAAAAAAGGATCTGTACTTTGGACAACATATTTAGAAAACAAATTCAGTTTTGCAGGAAGTAGTAATAGAGCAAATATAAATGCCTTTGCTTTAAACAATTCAATAAATTATTCATTTTCAAAAAGTTGGATTTCTTCAGATATTACTATCGGATACAATCAAATATCAGAAAAAAAACCAATAGCAATTGCATTTGAATATGGAACTAAGTTTACACCAGACACAATGTTATATTTTCATCCAAGTTTTGGAATTGGCTCAGAACGACAATATAACCATGGTATTGAATTTGGTTTAGTTATTTTATATTGATAAATCCAATTAATAGTAAATTAAATCATTTATGCTTTTTTATTTTTTTTACTATTTATCTTTTGAGTAACTTTATAAAACTAAATTAGTTCCTTTTAAGAAACATTACCGAGACACTAATTAATAAAAATATCTTATATTTAATAAATAATCAGGTTAAAGCTTAATTATAAATATTTTAAATATTAATTTTAAAAAATTAAAAAACTATAAAAAATGAAAATTGAAAAAATATCTTTAATATTGGTGCTCATAATTATGAATTCATTTTCAATTCAAGCCCAAAACAACGAAGAAGAAAAACTAAATCTTCCTGGCGATAATTTAAACTTATATGCAGTTTTAAATTTATTTCAAGAATCGGAAACATTAGAACTATTTGAAAAAAATCTAAATGCAGAAGATTCGAAAATCAACAATCTTGATTTAAACAATGATGACAAAATAGATTACATCAAAGTCGTTGACAATGTGGAGGGAGACACGCATTTAATTGTCTTACAAGTAGCCATAAATGAGAAAGAAAATCAAGATGTTGCTGTGTTTAGTGTTAGTAAAGACGATAATAAACAAATTCAAATTCAGTTAATTGGTGACGAAGAATTGTATGGAAAAGATTATATTATTGAACCTAATACAGCTGACGCAAATTCTCAGGGCGCTACTCCAAATCCAGGTTACTCAACAAACACAACAAATTCAGAAGGTAAAACCGTTGTGGTTGAAAAAACAGTAATTGTTCAAGTTCAAACATGGCCAGTAATTACCTATATGTATACTCCAGCTTATGTTCGTTGGAATTCTCCATGGTATTGGGGTTATTATCCTTCTTATTGGAATCCATGGAGACCTTACTATTGGCATTATTATTACGGATATCATTCGCATTGGCATTCTCATTATCACGGACACTATCGCAATAGTCGTTATTATCGTAACCCGTTGTATCGAAATAATTATTACAATAGAAACCGCGCCTCCTCTACTACCGTTAGAAATAATAGAAGTATTGGAAAATACAATAACACTTATTCAAGACCTGAAACAAGAAAAGACGGTGCTGCAGCAGTTGCACGCAGAGATCAAAATAGCACACGCCCAACATTTCCTTCAACAAGAAATTCAGGCACAATAAATACACCTAATAGAACGGATAATAATTCAACAAGACCTGCTACAAATACTAGACCAACAACAAGGCCTGCTACAAACAACACTAGACCTTCGACTAGACCAGCAACCAACAATACTAGGCCTTCGACAAACACTAGACCTTCGACTAGACCTGCAACCAACAACACTAGACCTGCTACTAGACCCGCAACAAAACCAGCTACTAGACCCGCTGCTAAAAACAATACAAGGTCAACTAAAAATACATCGTTCTAATGAAATAGTACAAATATGATGCACTAACAAAAAATAGTTCAAAACATTTTAATTGAATTACCAATTGTTAAACATTAAATCAATTAAAAAACAACTCTGATTTAACTTAATTCTTAAACCTATGAGATACTTGATACTTTTGTTTTTATATGCTTTTCAATTGGGTAATTCAGCCAGTCTTGCTCAAAATAAC
>JBILST010000224.1:0-3877 GCA_044371865.1 Flavobacterium sp. | reverse complement strand
GCTAAATTCTGTTGAACTTTTAATTGCAATTTTAAAAATTGAAATACAACTAGTCTGTATAGATTCCATTTCACTGAAAGACTTGAAATTTTCTTCCTCTTCACACATGCTGAAAAAATGAGAAGTATCTGCTTCATTATCAATTACACCTATAATTGTAGGTGTAGCCAAGAATGTTAGAAAAGAAAATAAAAAAATAACAGATAAAAATTTCATATAACAAATATAAAAATATTTTATCTATTATTTTAATAAATTCTATTAATAAAAAAACTACCTAAAAGTAGAATTAAAAAATTATATTAAATTTCTTCTTCCATCCAAGCTTTCAACATCCAATTGGTCTTTTCTTGTTCTGCAATAAAATCACTCATCATTGAATTAGTTCCTTCGTCGTTAATTTCAGCTGCTTTATTCAAAATAACTCTTTCTATTTGCAACAAAATACTTAATGATTCTAAAATCAATTGAATCGCCTCAACATCATTAGAAATATTTTTGCCAATTTGTAATTTACTATGTTCTATATAATCTGAAAAAGTGTGCAAAGGCGTTCCTCCTAATGTTAAAACACGTTCAGCAATCAAATCAATTTTAATTTGACTATCATTATATAACTCTTCGAACTTTAAGTGTAAATCAAAAAAACGTTTACCACGAATATTCCAATGCAAACCTCTTAAATTTTGGTAATACATTTGAAAATTGGATAACAAACCATTTAGTTCAATAACTAATTCTTCTGATTCTTTTACGGGTAATCCTAAACTATTGTATTTCATAATTTCTTTATTTACTCAAATTTACAAAATTTAACCCCTTAGTTGTATAAATTTAATTGATAGTTTTTATATTTGCATAATAAATATCAATACTATGACCATTACTCAACTATACTATGTTTTAGCTGTTGCGGAATATAAAAATTTTACACTTGCTGCAGAAAAGTGCTTTGTAACTCAGCCTACTCTAAGCATGCAAATTCAAAAATTAGAAGATGAATTATCTATATTAATCTTTGATCGAAGCAAGAAACCTATTCTATTAACCGAAGTGGGTGAAAAAATTGTAAACCAAGCAAAGAATATTGTAAACGAAGCTGGAAGAATCAAAGACATTGTAGATCAGCAAAAAGGCTATATTGGTGGGGAGTTTAAAGTTGGAATAATTCCTACGGTGATGCCTACATTGTTACCAATGTTTTTAAATAATTTTATTAAAAAATATCCAAAAGTTAATTTAATTATAGAAGAACAAACGACAGAAGAAATCATCAAAAGATTAAAAAATGGTCATTTAGACTGCGCCATTGCTGCAACTCCTTTAGAAGAAGAAAACCTAAAAGAAATTGTATTGTATTATGAACCTTTTGTAGCCTATGTTCCAGAGGGGCATTCTGCTATCAATAAAAAAGAAATTGATATTACAGATTTAGACTTAGATAAAATATTACTACTTCAAGATGGGCACTGTTTTAGAAATGGAATTTTGAATTTATGTAAAAACAATAAATACTTTGCCGATAGTCATTTTCAATTGGAAAGTGGAAGTTTTGAAACACTGATTAAATTAGCCGATGAAGGACTTGGAACAACTTTACTTCCTTATCTACATACGTTAGATTTGAATGAGAAAAACAAAGAAAAACTAAAACATTTTAAAGATCCTAAACCTGCAAGAGAAGTAAGTCTAATTTATCCTAAAAATGAATTAAAAATACATATTATTAACGCACTTCGTGATGTGATTTCTGGAGTTGTTAGAGGTGCAATTGCTTTTAGTGATGTTGAAATTATTAGTCCAAAATCTAAATAAATGAGTTGTCCTAAAAAAGGTTGACTCGTTAATAATTCAAATATAGTTAAATCGTAACAGAATTAATTCTGTTACGATTTATTTTTTTCCATTGTTTTAAATGTATTGTTTTTTGTTGATGCGCTTGGTTTGGAGTTATCATATTAATTGACATATGTATTCTAAAATTGTTGTATAAAGTAATGGCTTGTGTGACTTGTTTGTTTAAATTTTGATAGTTTTCAAAGATTTCATGTAAACCAAATTCTTCTTTTAAGATTCCATTTACTCTTTCAGCTATTGCATTTTCATATGGATCGTATTCTTGCGTCATACTAATTAAAATATTGTTTTTCTTTAACAAATCAGTATAATCTTTACTACAATATTGTAAACCTCTATCAGAATGATGAATGAGTTGATTTTTTGTTTTCCTGTCAATCAAAGCCATTTCTAAAGCTTTTACTGTAGTTGAACTCATTAAATTATCTGATAGTTGATAACCAACGATTTTCTTGGAACAAGCATCAGTGAGTAAATGCAAATAGTATGTTTTCTCTTTTGTTCGTAAATAAGTTATATCTGCAACCCAAACTTGTTCAGGTCTGTTAAGCACTAAATTGCTAATTAAATTTGGATAGCGTTTCATCCAATGTCTTGAGTTTGTTGTTTTGTAATATCTTCGAGCTTTAGGAACTTGTAAATATTCCGCTTTTAAAAAATCTAAAAAATTATCTCGACCAATTGATATATGATGTTTTATAAATTCATCTTGTAACATTACATGAAGTTTTTTACCACCTGTTCGGGGTAATTGCTTACGAATATTTACAACTAAACATCTTAATAATTCTGAGTTGTATTTAGATATTTTAATGTTTGATTTTCGCTTGTAAAATGCCTGTTTTGTATATCCAAACAGTTCACATAACTCATAAGTAGTCAACAAACTACTTGTGTTTATTTCTTCGACTGCTTGGAACCAGACTTTTTTACAATATCAATTTTAAGTTCGCGTTCGGCTATTTCGATAAATCGTTTGAATACTTTTAACTCTTCTTCTTTTTTAGCTAATTGAGCTTCTAGCTCTTTTATCCGTTGTTGTTGAGGATCTTTCATAGGGCGACCAAATGTTATTTTATCTTCATAGGTAAATTTACCATATTTTTTTAACCATCTTGGTATACAACTATTGCCTAAAATATTGTAGCGTCTTCGAAGTTCTGCTTTTGTAAATAAACCCCTTTCAAATTCACTCACTACTTGCCGTTTAAATGCTTCACTATAAATTTGTGGAGTACTCTCAATTTTTGAAGTTTTCTTTTTTGTTGACATATTATGTAATATTTAGTCAACTTTTTTCAGGACAAGACAAAGATAAAAAAAAGCCCTTTCAAACGAAAGGGCTTTTTTAAGTATTTTGTATGAAAATTATTTTTTAGGATTTCCTCTTGGAGTCTTTTTGTTTGACTTAGGTCCTACTTTTGACATCGCACATCTAAATCCGATGTAGTCAGTAGCCATATCTTGAGGGAAGAATCTTCTAGATGCTGGGTCTAACCAGTAAGCTCTATCTCTCCATGAACCTCCTTTGTAAACTCTAACATTGTCATCTACTAAAGTAGTTCTTTTGTCAGATTTGTCAAATTTCTTATTCATTTTGCCTAAACTGTCTGCTGTGATTGAGTGTTTAGGAGCTTCGTACATTCTTTTTTGATCACCACCAGCACCTTCTTCAGAATCATTAAATTTATAGAAACGTGTAGATTGTCTATCGCCATCTCTGTAATTAATATTGTCAGAAGTTGAGAATTGAGTTCTTAAATAAGTTTCGTTTTCATCAACAGGAACTTGAGCAATTTGACCAGGATAGTTTCTAGCCATAATTCTACCATTGCTTAAAGTATCATAAGTAATGTTGTCAGAAGTTACTAATTCAACAACACCATCTTCACCAATTTTATTTTTAGTATAAACGTTACCTCTAAAGTAGTTAAAGTCATTTGCTTCGTCATCAACCATTGGTCTATAAACGTCTTGTACCCATTCAGCTACGTTACCTGCCATGTCATATAAACCAAAA
>JBILST010000223.1:0-3879 GCA_044371865.1 Flavobacterium sp. | reverse complement strand
AGGTTCTGGATTAGACACTGTTTCAATACAAGAAGTACAATTGGGCTTACATGCAGGAGTAGAACCACAAGATATCATTTACACTCCCAATGGCGTTTCGATGGAAGAAATTGAAACAGTTGCAGGTATGGGAGTTCAAATTAACATTGACAACCTATCGATTTTAGAGCAATTTGGAACGAAGCATCCGAATATTCCTGTATGTATTCGAATTAATCCACATGTAATGGCAGGTGGAAATGCGAATATTTCGGTGGGACATATTGATAGTAAGTTTGGAATTTCGATTCATCAATTACCTCATATTTTGAGAATTATTGAAAATACGAAAATGCACATCAACGGAATTCACATGCATACGGGTTCTGATATTTTAGATGTAGAAGTATTTTTGTATGCCGCTGAAATCTTATTTGAAACTGCAAAACAATTTACGGCGTTAGATTTTATCGATTTCGGAAGTGGCTTTAAAGTGCCTTACAAAAAAGAAGATATTGAAACTGATGTAGAAGAATTTGGTAAAAAGTTAACGAAACGTTTTTTAGCTTTCGAAAAAGAATATGGTCGACCATTAACTTTAGCATTTGAACCTGGAAAATTTTTGGTAAGTGAAGCAGGTTATTTCTTGGCGAAAGTAAACGTAGTAAAACAAACCACTTCAACCGTTTTTGCTGGAATTGATTCGGGATTTAATCATTTGATTCGTCCTATGTTATATGGTTCGCAACATCATATTGAGAACATTTCCAATCCAAAAGGAAAAGAACGTTATTATTCGGTTGTTGGTTACATTTGCGAAACCGATACTTTTGCAAGCAATCGAAGAATTACCGAAATCCATGAAGGTGATATTTTATGTTTTAGAAATGCGGGAGCTTATTGTTTTTCAATGGCTTCGAATTACAACTCTCGACTAAAACCAGCCGAAGTGTTATGGAAAGATGGAAAAGGTCACTTAATCAGAGAACGCGAAACATTTGATGATATTTTGAGAAATCAAGTGATGATTGAGGTTTAAAACACGAATTTCACGAATTGGTACGAATGAAAAATCACAACTAATTGTCAAGCTGAACTTGTTTCAGCTTCTAAAAAAGATTCCGAAACAAGTTCGGAATGACAAAATTGCGTTGATTTTAGATACGAATTTCACGAATTAGCACAAATAAAAGCATCAAATTTTAGTTTGATGCTTTTTTGTTTTTACTTATTCAAAACCTCCAACAAAACCTTACCATCTGAACTATTTGGCATGGTAATTTTTAGCATTTGAGTTACTGTTGGTGCTATTTGTGTGATTTCTTTTCTATCGTGGGTTTGTCCTTTTTTGATGTTCCAACCAAAGAAAATTAGTGGAACATGCGTATCATAAGAATAAGGTGAACCATGCGTAGTTCCGGTTGAAGAATACTCAACATAACCTGGTTTGAAAATCAATACTAATTCTCCATTTTGTGTTGGGTCATAGCCTTTTGAAACGAAGTTTAAATAATAGTCACTTGCGTTAGCATTGGCAACTTCTTCTTCAGTATAAACACGTTTGATATAATCTTGTTTTTGTAAATAATCTTTAAAATTTTGCTTTACCTCTTGTAAATTCAAGCCTTTTGATTTGACTTTACTTTTATCGATAAATACATTATAATTGGAATAATCCAATACTAAATTTTCTCCAAAAGTAGTTTCTGAAAACTCCTTTAACTCTTTTTGAATGTTTTTATAATTGATGTTATCTACCTTGTATTTATTGTCTTTCAAATAGGTTACATTTTCCGCTCCAGCGTGATCAGCTGTTAAGAAAACCAAGTAATTTCCTTTACCAACGGTTTTATCTAAATACGTCAAGAAATCAGCAATGGTTTCGTCTAAACGCAAATAAGTATCTTGTAATTCGATAGAACGTGGTCCTAAAACATGACCGATGTAATCTGTTGAAGAAAAACTTACGGCTAAGAAATCGGTAATATTGTCTTTTCCTAAATTTTCACTTTCGATTGCTTTTTTTGCAAAATCGGCTAATAAGTTATTTCCATAAGGTGTTGAACGTAGGATTCCAGCATCGTTTGCATCATACATATCTTGCAAGTTGTAAGGCATAAATGGCGCTTTTTTATATAGTTTACCTTCGTATGGATTGTTATCGGTTAAGCTTTCATTGTAGGCTTCTTTTGGCTTTAGTAAATCCCAACCTTTGCTTACATATTTCAAATAATTTTTCTCGGCATTGAATTGTGTTGCCCAATCGGGAAGTTTTTCTCCGTAATAGGTACTTGATATAAATGCTCCAGTTTTGCTGTACCAAAAAGCCCAATCAGCAAAATGGCCAGCGGGCAAAATTGCACCTCTATCTTTAATACTCATTCCAATCACTTTCCCTTTGAAATTAGTTGACAGCTTTAATTCGTCTGTAATGGTAGAACTTTGCAAGTTTCTTGGCGACATTTTACCTTCTTTTTCAGAATCATCTCCAATGGTTGAAACGGTTGCATCACCGGTACAATACATTTCTTTTCCTGTAGCTTTATTAAACCATTCGTTACCTACAATTCCGTGAACTGCTGGTGTTGTTCCAGTATAAACGGAAGCATGTCCAGGTGCCGTGTACGTTGGCATAAAGTTATAGTGCGTATTATGAAACGTGTAGCCTTGATTCATTAATCTTTTGAAACCATTTTCTGAAAAATCGCTTGAAAAACGGTATAAGTATTCCATTTTCATTTGGTCAACTACGATTCCTACAACTAATTTTGGTTTATCTTGTGCAGTTCCTGAAAAAGAAACTAAAACAACTAATAAGGCTAAGACTTTTTTCATTTTAAACTATTTTATACAAAAGTACGTTTTTGATGTAAATGGAATGTTAATAAATAAAAAAATGACTTTTTATCAAATGGAATAAAAAGTCATTAGATATTATCAATCAAAAATTAATTTCTATTTTCAAGTTCTAACCTCTCAGAAAATGTTTCACCAAAATTAAAAACACAACCACCACAACTAAAAATAACCGAGTTTTTCTTTTTTAATTCTTCTATTATTTCTTGTTGTTTTATTGTCAGTTTGTTGATTCTTATGAGACCTATAGCGCCTAATGTTTGTAATTCTGGATTAATAGAGGTTAGCATTTCATTTAACTTAGCTATATTCTTTTTTTTAATTAATCTTAAAGTTTCTTTTGAAATTGGATTTATATAATTTCCCAAATCACCACAACCAAATCCTACTGTATATTCACTCATCAAAAAATCATAAAAATTCTGTTCTTTCTGATTAGAACCGTATTTTAAATTATGTTTTTCGATATATTGTTTTACAAAAATTGAATTCTTTATAAAGTAATGATCCGATTTAATTTCCCTATTTATTGAAATAGTTTGTATAGATACATTACCAATCAATATTACTCCATTTTCATGAATAATATTTATGATAAAATCTTCTCCAGGTGATGGAACTACTAAAATTCGTAAATGTTTATAACCAAAATCTAAATCTCTTTCAATTTCTACTTGGGAATATAAAATGTAAAAAGATTTAAGATTTTTACCTCTAATTTTTTTAAGTTTTTCTACATCATTCAAGTCTTTGACAAAATCAGACAATTCTATTAATTCTGTCTGAGCTTGACAAAAATAAGATGCGAAGAGAAAAATAATTAGAAGAAATTTTATTTTCATTCAATAAATTAATTATTAAAACTATTTCTTCTTTGCAGGCTTATCTTCAAGTACCGTCATATTGTAAGCAATAATCATATCTTGATATGTAATATACAATTGGTTTCTGCTTCCTTGTTTCTTTCTAGTGTAAATTGCTAAAGTACACTCTACTCCATTGTTATCCACACAATTGAATTTAACTACATCGTCGTCTCCAATC
>JBILST010000222.1:0-3883 GCA_044371865.1 Flavobacterium sp. | reverse complement strand
AAATTAGAAAACGAAACGTAATACGTAGTATCTTTTTCTACATTGAAAATTCCGAATTTATGCTTACTGAAACCCTCTACCGAAACTTTTGCACGTGCTTTTTTACTTTGAGTAAACCCATCATCGGTGATAAAATGTTCAACATTGGTTGAAGCTTGTGTTGGATAATCTGAAATTCTAAAGGTTACAAATTTTCCGTTTGGCGAAACTTTTACTTGTTCTAACGATGATTTATCATAGAAAATTTCTTTTGGAAACTTCTCTTTATTGGTTTTAGATTGCGCTTCATACCATTCATCTGCTTTTGCTTCTTCACGAACAAATTGAAACAATTCTTTTTGTTGGTTTTTCAAGAACGAATCTTCTTCTTTTGATGATTTACTTTCTTTTCCGGTTCTGAAATTAGTCAATTGAACTATCGAAAAATCTTTGGTATTGAATTGATACACATTTCTATTTTGCTGAAAAAAGAGAATTTCAGGATTGTTACTTCTTTGAACAGAAGCAATTCTGTCTGCTAATTGAATGACTTTTTTGGTCTTTTTTGTGGATTTGGTATACGCATACAAAACGCCTTGATTGGTATAATACACAACATCATACTCTTTCTGTGTTGCCATAAAATCCAAATCGTACATAGGATTTGAAGTCGTGACTTTTTGAGGCGCTTTACTCGATTTATTCCAAAAATAGGTGCTGTTATCAATTTCATTATTCGGATTCCAATCAAATAAAACGGTTTGTCCATCGATAGACCAACGGTGATTATCAGGTTGGTGTCCGATGAATTCGTCGCCTTTCATGATGTCTTCTAAACGAAGATTTTGAGCATTACCAAAAATGGTGAAAAGTAGTAAGAAGAAACAGCAATATTTTTTCATTGGAAAATAGTTTGTTACTTACAAATATACCAATAAAAGTAAATGAGGGAAAAAAGGTTGTGTTAAATGAATATGTTGTGTGGTGAATATTTCTTTGTGGGAGCGGATTGCAATTCAGCGCTATCGGGATTTTTGTTTTTGAGAATTTGTTTGTGGCACAGAATACAATTTAGCGTTATCGGGGAATAGTTTTCCATGTTTGCCCTTCTACATATTGAAAATCTTCTGCAACAGGCATACTTAAATAGATTCTATTAAATTTTGGTTTTACTACATTATATTTTACAAAAAATTTATTCCCTATATGAGATTTTAGTAAATAATTAGTCTGAGTTTTATTTTCAAAACTACTGTTCTCTGCTGCTACTGAATAATCTAATTTTGCATTTCTTTCTTCATTATTAATATAAAATCTATAAATAATTGAAGGACTAACCCTTGCTCCTTTTTCAAAATCTACAACTTCACCAACAGTAAACAAAACATTATTATCTTTGTTTAAGTAATAATCTTTTACAAAACTAATTCCAATTCCATATGCTAGGAAAATAAATAACCCTGTTGACATTATTAACACTATAATATTCTTTTTGATAAAATCCATAATTTATTTACTAATTTGAGATTGTATACTATAATTATTCAGTTGAAAAAAAATTCTGAATATCAAAAACCAACTGCTTTATTTGTTAAATTTTCACTAGGCGCAATGTGAGTCATAAATCCATTTTGTAAAAACCCTACTGTGCAAAGTCTCTGGACTTTGAGTCATTATTAAATGTTATACTTGTCAAATTTAATCAAATAAATTCTTATCCCACAAACTCGAAAGATTTTGAGTATCATTTAAGTAGTTTGTTACTCACAAATATAAAACAAAAAAGTCTCGAATAAATCGGGAAACATTTCTTCGTGGGAACAGAATGCAATTCCACGCTATCGAGAGACTTTGCAGAGCAACAACTAAATAATAAATTTAAAAATCACCCAACTCAAATTTTAGTGTATCATTATTCTTAACTACATAAAAATATTTTTCATTCTTAAATTTATATAAAACGTAAGGTGTTTTAATGTCTGTTATATAAGGATTAAATACATAATTATTGGATTTGATATCAGGCTCTCCATAATCTTCTATCCATTTTGGAAAACTGTCTTTGTAAATTAAAAAACAATTACTAAATAAGGTATATTTTTTGTCTAAAGTTAATATACCTCTATTAATTGTAACCGATTTAATTGTGTCTGATTTTATTTCGCTTTGAACTTCAACAAAGCCATCTAATTTATTATTATGAAGACAACTTTGAAAAGTTAATGAGATAATAAAAATGGTTAAAATATATTTCATAAACACTAATTTATTCTTACAAATATAAAACAAAAAAGTCTCGAATAAATCGAGAAATTTTTCTTCGTGGGCACGGAATGCAATTCAGCGATATCGGGGAATTTGTTTGTTGGTTAAGAATATGATTTCGCGATATCGATATTTTTTTAATTATCAGTTATTAATTCTATAGCCCTTGTATATTAAATACTTATGAATATTTGGAATTTCTGATAATTGATAAATAAATATTGTATCATTACTTTTTATTATTTCAACTGGAGTATATGTACCATTCTTATTTTTATATGTCAAGTTTACCTCTCTTACATTATTATTGAAATAATCCGTAATTATTAATATTTTCTCACCAAATTCTGTAAAATCTATAGAATGAATAATCAATTTATACTTTTCAATACTATTGGTGTATATCTCATTATTATATGTGTATTTTTCTTTATTAAAATTTAGATTTCTTTCTTTATAAAAATTCTTCTGAGGATCAGATAATAAATGCTGTAAATGAAAATCAAGATTTTCATTTGTTGGATTTAAATACCAATAAATAAATATCCCAATTAATACAAAAGGTAAAATTAATATATATTTTAACCATGATTTTTTTTTCATAATAAATAAAATGACCATTAAAATTGAAAAAACACTTGCTTTACCAACTGTTAAATCGATAAGTTATACCAACTTAATTTTCTTTTGTAACAAGCCCCGAAGGGAATTTTTTGCGTAATTAAATAATTTAAATTACTCACAAATATAAAACAAAAAAGTCCCGAATAAATCGAGACTTTTTATAAATATGTGTATTAAAACTAGCTTTTCAACGCTTCCGCTCCACCAACGATTTCTAAGATTTCGTTTGTAATAGCCGCTTGACGCGCTTTGTTGTAGGTTAATTTTAATTGGTCTCTTAATTCTGTAGCATTATCGGTTGCTTTATGCATTGCTGTCATACGTGCTCCGTGTTCTGCTGCAAATGAATCTCTTATCGATTTGTATAATTGTGTTTTTAATGATTTTGGAATCAAAGTCAACACAATTTCTTCTTTAGATGGTTCAAAAATATAATCAGAAGCTACTACTTCGCCACCCACAATTGGAGCTAAAGGTAAAAACTGTTGAGTTCTTACAATTTGAGTCGCAGCATTCTTAAATTCGTTGTAAACAATTTCGATTTTATCGTAATCACCTGCCACAAATTTATCCATTAATTGTTGTGCAATATCAGAAGCATTTTCGAAAGTTAATTTGTCAAAAATAACATTGTTAACTTCGATTACGTTGTTTGTTTTGCGTAAAACATCGTTTCCTTTTTTACCAATAGCAAAAATATCTACTTGTTTTCCAGCATACGAATCTGCAACTAATTTAGCTTGTTTAATTACATTGGTATTAAACGCACCACACAAACCTCTGTTTGAAGTAATTGCAACGATAAGTACTTTTTTTACTTCTCTTTGAGCTGTAAAAGCACCACCAACTTCTCCTTCAAGAGTTGCACTTAAGTTTTGTAATAGCTCAGTAAGTTTTTCTGCATACGGACGCATAGCTGTAATAGCATCTTGCGCTTTTTTTAATTTTGCAGCAGAAACCATTTTCATCGCCGATGTAATTTGCATCGTAGATGAAACAGAAGTAATCCTATTAC
>JBILST010000095.1:0-8022 GCA_044371865.1 Flavobacterium sp. | reverse complement strand
GTTGTGCCTATCGCTCATATCTGGTATTTCCGTTCGTTACCAAACAAAATCGGTTATATTTTAGGTTTACCGTCTAAGAAATTAGATATGATTATTTACTACGAAAGATACGTAGTAATTCAAGCTGGTATTGCTAAAAACGCTGATGGCGAATCATTACAAAGATTAGATTTCCTTACAGAAGAGGAGTATTTAAATATTTTAGATACACTTCCAATGGAAAATCAATATTTAGATGACAACGATCCTAATAAATTCATCGCTAAAATGGGTGCTGAATGTATTATGGATTTATTAGCACGTACTGACTTAGATGAACTTTCTTATAGTTTACGTCATGCAGCTAACAACGAAACATCTAAACAACGTAAAACCGAAGCATTAAAACGTTTAAATGTTGTAGAATCATTCCGTGAGTCTAACTTAAACAGAGAAAACCGTCCAGAATGGATGATTTTAAAAGTAATTCCAGTTATTCCACCAGAATTACGTCCATTAGTGCCACTTGATGGAGGTCGTTTCGCAACTTCAGATTTAAATGATTTATACAGAAGAGTTATCATCCGTAACAACCGTTTAAAAAGATTAATGGAGATCAAAGCTCCAGAAGTAATCTTAAGAAACGAAAAACGTATGTTACAAGAATCTGTAGATTCATTATTTGATAACACACGTAAAGCTTCTGCTGTTAAAACAGAATCAAACAGACCATTAAAATCTTTATCAGATTCATTAAAAGGTAAACAAGGTCGTTTCCGTCAAAACTTATTAGGAAAACGTGTAGATTATTCTGCTCGTTCTGTAATTGTTGTTGGACCTGAAATGAAATTGTTCGAATGTGGTTTACCAAAAGATATGGCTGCTGAACTATACAAACCATTCGTTATTCGTAAGTTAATCGAAAGAGGAATCGTTAAAACAGTTAAGTCGGCTAAGAAAATTATCGACAAAAAAGAGCCAGTTGTATGGGATATCCTTGAAAATGTAATTAAAGGTCACCCAGTATTACTAAACCGTGCTCCTACGTTACACCGTTTAGGTATTCAAGCCTTCCAACCTAAGTTAATTGAAGGAAAAGCAATCCAGTTACACCCATTAGTATGTACGGCATTCAACGCCGATTTCGATGGTGACCAGATGGCGGTTCACTTACCATTAGGACCAGAAGCTATTTTAGAGGCTCAATTATTAATGTTGGCTTCTCACAATATCTTGAATCCTGCAAATGGTGCTCCAATTACAGTACCTTCTCAAGACATGGTATTGGGTCTTTATTATATGACCAAAGAGCGTTTGTCTACTCCAGAAATGAAAATTTTAGGAGAAGGTTTAACTTTCTATTCTGCTGAAGAAGTAAATATTGCTTTGAATGAAGGAAAATTAGAATTGAATGCTAGAGTGAAAATTAGAGCAAGAGATTTTAATGAAGAAGGTGAATTAGTTTATAAAATTATTCAAACTACAGCAGGTAGAGTATTATTTAATGAAGTAGTACCTGAAGCTGCAGGATATATTAATGAGGTATTAACTAAGAAATCACTTCGTGATATTATTGGTAAAATCTTAGCGGTGACTGATGTTCCTACAACAGCAGCTTTCTTGGATAACATGAAAGATATGGGGTATAAGTTCGCATTCCGTGGAGGATTGTCATTCTCATTAGGTGATATTAGAATTCCAGAACAAAAAACTCAGTTAATCGCTGATGCTCGTGAGCAAGTTGATGGAATTTCGATGAACTATAGTATGGGTCTTATTACCAATAACGAACGTTACAACCAAGTTATTGATATCTGGACTTCTGCTAATGCTCAATTGACAGAATTAGCAATGAAAAATATCCGTGAAGACCAACAAGGTTTTAACTCGGTATACATGATGCTTGATTCTGGAGCAAGGGGTTCTAAAGAACAGATTCGTCAGTTAACTGGTATGCGTGGTTTGATGGCTAAGCCTAAAAAATCAACTGCTGGTGGTGGTGAAATTATTGAAAATCCAATTCTTTCTAACTTTAAGGAAGGTCTTTCGATTCTTGAGTACTTTATTTCTACTCACGGTGCTCGTAAAGGTCTTGCGGATACGGCTCTTAAAACTGCCGATGCAGGTTACTTAACTCGTAGATTACATGATGTATCTCAAGATGTTATTGTTAACTCTGTAGATTGTGGTACGTTAAGAGGTATTGTTGTTTCTGCTTTAAAGAAAAATGAAGAAATTGTTGAAACTTTAGGAGAAAGAATTTTAGGACGTGTTGCGTTACAAAATGTAGTGAATCCTCTTGATAATGAAATTTTAATTCATGCAGGAGAACAAATTACAGAAGCAATCGTTAAGAAAATTGAAGCATCTCCAATTGAAAGAGTTGAAGTTCGTTCTCCATTAACATGTGAAGCTACAAAAGGTATTTGTGCAAAATGTTACGGAAGAAACTTAGCAACTGGTAAAATGACTCAGAAAGGTGAAGCCGTTGGAGTTATTGCTGCACAGTCAATTGGTGAGCCAGGTACTCAGTTAACACTTCGTACGTTCCACGTTGGAGGGGTTGCTGGAGGAATCTCTGAAGAATCTAGTATTGTGACTCGTTTCGCAGGTAGATTAGAAATTGAAGATTTAAAAACTGTAAAAGGAGAAGATGCAGAAGGAAATACAGTTGATATCGTAATTTCTCGTTCTACTGAGTTAAAATTAGTGGATGCTAAAACAGGTATTTTATTAAATACGCACTATATTCCTTATGGTTCTAGTATTTTTGTTAAAGACGGTGACGTTGTTGAAAAAGGTACTACAATCTGTAAATGGGATCCTTATAATGGAGTTATTGTTTCTGAGTTTACAGGAAAAATTGCTTACGAAGATTTAGAACAAGGACAATCGTTCTTAGTTGAAATCGATGAGCAAACAGGTTTCCAAGAAAAAGTAATTTCTGAAGGTAGAAATAAAAAATTAGTTCCTACTTTATTAATTTATGGTAAAGATGGTGAATTAATTCGTTCGTATAACTTACCAGTTGGGGCACACCTTATGGTAGATGATGGTGAGAAAATTAAAGCAGGTAAGATTCTTGTTAAAATTCCTCGTCGTTCATCTAAATCAAGTGATATTACAGGAGGTTTACCAAGAATTACAGAGTTGTTAGAAGCTCGTAATCCTTCAAATCCAGCTGTAGTTTCTGAAATTGATGGTGTTGTAACATTTGGAAAAATTAAGAGAGGTAACCGCGAAATCGCTATCGAATCTAAATTTGGTGAAGTGAAGAAATACTTAGTAAAACTTTCTAACCAAATTTTAGTTCAAGAAAACGATTACGTAAAAGCAGGAACACCACTTTCTGATGGGGCAATTACTCCAGAAGATATTTTAAGAATTCAAGGACCATCTGCTGTTCAACAGTATTTAGTAAATGAAATTCAAGAAGTGTACCGTTTACAAGGGGTAAAAATCAACGATAAACACTTTGAAGTGGTTATTCGTCAGATGATGCGTAAAGTAAGAATTGTTGATCCAGGAGATACATTGTTCTTGGAAGATCAATTAGCGCACACAAGAGATTTCCTTGTAGAAAACGATAAATTATATGGAATGAAAGTTGTGGAAGAAGCAGGTGACTCTGAAAATTTAAAACCAGGTCAAATTATTTCTCCACGTCAGTTAAGAGATGAAAATTCGTTATTAAAACGTAATGATAAAAACTTAGTAGAAGCTCGTGATGTTATTACAGCAACTGCTACTCCAGTACTTCAAGGTATTACGAGAGCATCGTTACAAACGAAATCATTTATTTCTGCGGCATCGTTCCAGGAAACAACTAAAGTATTAAACGAAGCTGCAGTAGCAGGAAAAATTGATACCTTAGAAGGATTAAAAGAAAATGTTATTGTAGGACACAGAATCCCAGCCGGTACAGGTATGAGAGACTATGACAATATGATAGTAGGTTCTAAAGAAGAATACAACGAGTTAGTTGCTGCTAAAGAAGAATTTAATTACTAAAAGTAGCGCTATCCTAATACTAAAAAAACCTAACAGATTTTCTGTTAGGTTTTTTTTTAATCTAAAAATTATACTTAATCTTGTATTAGATTAAATCATCACTTAAACGAACTTAAAAACACAATAAAGTCAAAGATTAAAAATTGGTTTGACTTATCTGTTTAAAATAAATAATATGGAAAATAACAACCCACAAGGACAAATTAACATTGAGTTAGACGAACAAACTGCAGAAGGAACTTATTCAAATTTAGCTATTATCAATCATTCAAATTCTGAGTTTGTGGTTGATTTCGTTGCGATTATGCCTGGTGTTCCAAAAGCAAAAGTGAAATCAAGAATTGTATTAACACCACAACACGCCAAACGATTATTAAAGGCATTAGGTGAAAATATTCATAGATTTGAAAGTGCTCACGGTAAAATTGAAGAAGGAGAACAACCTGCTATTCCATTAAATTTTGGACCAACAGGGCAAGCATAATTCTTTTTTTGTTAGTTAAGCTAAACTTGTTTCTGTTTTTTAAAGCGAAACAAGTTTAACTTGATAATTTTATATCATTTGTATAATGAACTTAGTTAAAGCAAATATATCAGATCTTCCCATTATTATCAATTTAACCAAGAAAATTTGGCCTGTGGCTTATGGTGAAATTATTACCATGGAGCAATTAGATTATATGATTGATAAGTTTTACACAGAAACCGCTTTGGGCGAATTAATGCAAAAAGGGCACGTTTTTTATCTAGCACAAGATGATAATAACAAGTACGTAGGTTTTGTTTCCTATGAAATTAATAGCGAGCCTAACAAAACAAAAATTCACAAAATTTACGTGTTACCCGAAACCCAAGGCACTGGTTTAGGGCGACAGTTTTTTGAGCTTGTAAAAATAAAAGCTATAGAACAAGACCAAAAAGCCATTTTTTTAAACGTAAATAAATTCAATCACGCCATACATTTTTATACTAAACTAGGTTTTACAAAAGTAAAAGACGAAGTAATTGATATTGGTGAAGGCTATGTGATGGATGATTACGTGATGGAAGTAGCGATTATGCAATAAGTCAATTTTTTTTTCGTTATTCTTTTGAATATTTTTTTTCATAACTATCAAAATAAACTAATTTGAAAAATCTAACAATTGTACTTTGTATTTTATTTAGTCTAGTATTGTCTGCGCAAGAATTCAATCCAAAAATAATATCTCTTTCACAAAACCCTGAAATCACTGATTTTAGTTTTCTAAAAGAAGAATTAAAAGATGTTCAAGTGGTTATGCTTGGCGAAAAAACCCATTTTGATGGAAATGTTTTTGAAATGAAAACGAAAATTGTTCAATATTTGTTTCAGGAAATGGGGTTTAATAGTGTTGCATTTGAATCAGGAATTTATGATGTGTGGAAAGCACAAGAAGATATTAACAAAGGAATGAATACCAAAGAAGCATTTGCAAATTCTTTGTTTCCTATTTGGTCAAAAAGAAATGAATTTCAAAGTTTTATAGAGTTTTTCGATAAGAACAAGAATAATTTAAAACTATTTGGTTTTGATTGTCAAATAACTGGAAAATATGGAATGGTTAACCTTTCTAAAGATCTTTTCAACTATTCTAACAGAATTAATCATAAATTAAGGTTGAAACAAGAAGATTTTGAGTTACTTCTTGAATCGATGACTAATTCGAATATGTTTGATGAAGAAGATATTTCATATGAACAATTTAAAACTGAATTGACATTATTTAAAACTAAAATTAGCCAACAAAAAGATTCTGAAGAAAAATTTTATTGGAATCAAATTGTAAAAAGTCTTTTAGAGCTAGGTAATGATGCTATTTCAAAAGACGAAGTCTTATGCACTTTCAATGTTACTTCACGTGATAATAATCGAGACAAGCAAATGGCAGATAATTTATTAGCTTATTTAAAGCAAAATCCAGATGCTAAAGTAATTTGTTGGGGAGCCAATGCGCATTTTGCAAATAATATAAGTTCAATTACTGAGCCTATATTGAAAGAGTTTGTGCCAATGGGTTCTTACATAAAAAAAGAACTTAAAAACAAAGTGTATAGTTTAGCTGCAGTAACATCAGAAGATTCTATTTTTATTGAAAATAATTGGCATAAAACAATTATTAAAGAGCAATCATTTGAGTATTTCTTAAAAGAAAAAAACACATCACCTCACATTTTTATTTCTTCAGATCAAATCGGAATGCAATTTTTAGCTTGGAATCGACTTTTTAGTCCAATTACCTTTGTGGAAAGTAAATTGAATGAGTTGCACGATGGTTATTTTTATTTCCGGAACGTTTCGCTTTCAACTTTAATAGATTCAGAAGAGAATCTAGTTTTCAATAATAAAGATAAGCAGGTATTTAATTTATCAGAACCTAATGAAGATCAACTCAAGAAAACAGAATTAAATGAAGTAGTTATATATGGAAAAAGAACGGCTTATCAGATTATAAAAAAAGTGATAGAATCTTTTGAAAGAAATTATCCTGATAATCCATTTAGTTCTGAGATGAAAACCAATATTCAAGCCAAAGTTTCAAATGTTACTTATCTCGATTTTGATTTTATTGCCGAACAATTTGATTTGGGTTATGTTAATCATATCGATAGAAGTGCAAAAAAAATAGAAGAAATAAGGTGGAACCAAAAAGGAGATTTTTTATCAGAAAGTTTAAGAGAATATCATGGTTTAGTGTATAATTGTCCAATAAAGTACGCACCATTTTTGAAAAACAGGAAGTATAAGAAATTTATTTTTCAAATTGAAGAAACTAAGATGTACAAAAATGAAGAAGTTTTTGTGATTAATTTTTCATCGCCAAGAAATCATTTCACTTTTACCAGACGCGTTTTTTTAAGTGATTATTCAGGATATTTGTATGTGAATAAAAAAGATTTTGCCATTGTGAAAATTTTTGAAAATTGGTCAGTAACTGAATTTCCTGAGTATTTTAGAGAAGGATTTAATTTTAAAAATTCGTTATCAAAATACACTTTAAAAGAATATAAAAGTGAATCCATGCTTACAGATTTCACAAAGATTGGGGAGCATTATTTTATTTCACAATCTACAAGCGTTTTATCGGGTAATGTTTATAACAATTTAGCTGATAAAGAAGAATTTGAAATAATAGTAAATTCAAATTGGAAGAATTTTAATATTCATAATCCTATACTAATAAAATATAAAGAGGAAGAACATTCATTTGAAAAAGTGAAATATAATGTTGATTTTTGGAATAATCTGAAGTTTTAATTACCTATTATCTATTCCTCTCCCCATAATTCCTCTTACCCGTAAACTTACCTTTATTACTTGGTAAACTTGCTTCTTCCGTTTTGCTAGAAGGCTCAATCAGTTTGTTTAATTCGGCAACTTCGGCATCGGTTAAGCTTCGGTATTTGCCTTCTTGTACGTCTAAGGAAATATTGATAATGCGTGTACGTTTTAAAGCCGTTACTTCGTAATCTAAATATTCACACATTCTACGAATTTGACGGTTTAAACCTTGCGTTAAAATAATTCGGAAAACGTATTTACTAATTTGTTCTACTTTACATTTCTTGGTAATCGTTTCTAAAATCGGAATTCCATTACTCATTCGGTCAATAAATCGGTCGGTAATTGGATGGTTTACAGTTACGATATATTCTTTTTCGTGGTTGTTACGCGCACGAAGAATTTTATTTACAATATCGCCATCATTCGTCATAAAAATCAAACCTTCACTGGCTTTGTCTAAACGACCAATAGGAAAAATACGTTCTGGATAATTGATGTAATCTACAATATTGTCACGAACACTTAAGTTGGTTGTACATTCAATCCCAACAGGTTTGTAAAACGCTAAATAAATAGGTTTTTCGTTATTCTGTTGCACCAATTCACCATTCACACGAACTTCATCACCAGGTGCAACTTTAGTGCCCATTTCTGGAATCTTTCCATTAATAGTAACTCTTCCTTGCTCAATCAAACGATCGGCTTCTCTACGAGAACAGTAGCCAGTT
>JBILST010000173.1:0-5118 GCA_044371865.1 Flavobacterium sp. | reverse complement strand
TTTTCTTCCATGATGCAAAGATAAGTTTTTTTGGTGATTTTTTTGTTGCACAAAGTTTCTCAAAGTTTTCTCAATGTAACACAATGTTTCTTTATGAGTTTTTAAAAAGTTAAACGCTCTGTGTAACTCTTTTCAACACAATCAAAATCAAAAAAAACTCTGTGAAACTCTGTATAAATAAATTAATCGCAAAGTTCGTCAAGTATTTTGTCTTAAAAGCTTATAATAGTAAATGTCTCTGTGTATCTCTTTTCAACACAATCAAAATAAAAAAAAACTCTGTGAAACTCTGTGTAATAAAACAAAAAAAGCCCTTTTAAAAAAAGGACTTTCATTTATTTGGAACAGGATTCAATTAGATGCTAGCAAATAATTTTTCCATTTTTTCTTTTTCTTCGTCAGCTAAAACGCCGTCTACTAAGATTCTTCCACTGTGCTCATCTGTAATGATTTTTTTGCGAGCTGCAATTTCCATTTGAGTTTGTGGTGGAATAGTAAAGAATGAACCTGCAGAAGCACCACGCTCAATAGAAACAACTGCTAAACCATTTCTAACACTGTTTCTAATTCTGTCGTAAGCAGCAATTAAACGCTCTTCGATTTGACCTCTAAGTTCTTCTGATTTAGAAGATAAAAAGTTTTCTTCTTTTTCAGTTTCAGCCATAATGTCGCTTAATTCAGCTTTCTTATGTTTCAAATGCGTTTGTTTTCCGTCTAATTTTTCTTTTGTTTGAGCAATTACTTCTTTTCGGTGCTCAATAGAAGCTTTCATTTCTTTAATGTGTTTTTCAGCCAATTGAATTTCCAATTCCTGAAACTCCACTTCTTTTGTTAAAGAGTTGAATTCTCTATTGTTACGAACATTTTTTTGTTGCTCTAAATATTTTTTAATAGCAGCTTTGTGCTCATCAATAGCGTTTTTCTTTTCTTTGATTTGCTCGTCGATAGTTTCTAAATCGCTTTTTAACTTGTCTAAACGAGTAGAAAGTCCTGCTACTTCATCTTCTAAATCTTCTACTTCAAGAGGCAATTCTCCTCTAACATTTCTTATTTCGTCAATTTTAGAATCAACTAATTGTAAAGCATAAAGGGCTCTTAACTTATCTTCTACGTTTATCTCTTTGATGGTTGCCATATTTAAAAGTACTTAACTGGATTTGTATTTTCTTCTGATAAAATAATTCCGCTTTGTAGCGAATTGGGTGCAAAATTAGTGATTTTTTCTTTAAGAAAATCAACTATATAATTTTTTGTAAATCTTTCGCTCTCAAAATGTCCAATATCAGCCAAAAGTAACTGATTTTCAACTTCATAGAATTGATGATATTTTAAGTCGGCCGTAAGATAAGCATCTGCTCCTGAGGAAATTGCATTTTTAATTGCAAAACTGCCGCTTCCGCCTAAAACTGCTACTTTTTTTATTGATTTTCCAGTAAAATCAGAATGTCTGATACCTTCACATTGTAATTTTTCTTTTACCAATTGTAAAAAATCGGATTCTGAAAGCGCATTTTCGAATTCTCCAACGCGTCCTAAACCAATATTTTGGTGTTTGTTTTCTAATTGGTAAATTTCGTAAGCGACTTCTTCATAGACATGATTTTTGAATAAAGCCTTCAAGATTTTTCCTTGCAAATGTTTTTCAAACGTCAGCTCAATTTTGATTTCTTCGTTTTCTACAAATTCAAAGCGCTCTCCAATTTCTGGATTCGAATCTTCATTTCCCATGTAGGTTCCAATTCCTTTCGAATTAAAACTGCAATCTTCATAATTTCCAATCGTTCCAGCTCCAGCGTCAAACAGTGCATTTCGCAATTTTTCAACATTTTCAGGAATCGTATAGGTGACTAACTTTTGAATGTAATTTTCTTTCGGAATCAATACTTTCGAATGCTTCAAACCTAACGCATCACAGAAAATTTTATTCACGCCTTTTTGATGGTTGTCCAAAGCAGTATGAACGGCATAAATGGCAATATCATTTTTAATAGCTTTCAAAATCGCACGCTCGACATAATTTTTACCAGTAATTTTCTTAATTCCCGAAAATAAAATAGGGTGGAAGCAAACCACCAAATTACATTTTTTCGAAATCGCTTCATCAATCACAGATTCTAATGCATCATGACAAACTAAAACGCCATCAATTTCCTGGTTCGGATTTCCTACTAAAAGCCCCACATTATCAAAATCTTCAGCATAACCTAGCGGCGCCATTTCTTCAAGAACGGAAAGAATATCGGAAAGTTTCATAATTTACAGATTTTACTTATCAAAGATAAAAAAAGCAATTCGTTTATATTATGATTTTTGGCAGAAAATATATTAGCACGATTTTTGTATATTTGTACAACAAATTCATTTGTCATGACAACAATAACCATAAAAATAAACGAACGTTCAAAAAAAGGTAAAGCTTTCTTAGAGTTTGCTAAAACTTTTTTTGCCGAAGGTAAAGACGTTGAGATTATTATGTCCGATGATAAAAAACCTATAAAAGGAAAGAGTATTTACAGCGATGCTTTTATTGCAAAAATGAAAAAAGCTGAGGAAAATATTAAAAATGGTGATGTTACAAGGTTAAATCTTGATGATATATGGGGAAGTATTTTGTAGATTTTGATTCAATCGCAAGAAAAGATTTACAGGCACACTACAAATCTGGCAATAAAACTACTATAAAGAAAATTGAAAAAATACTTTTTGAACTTTCGGAAACACCTTTTGAAGGAATTGGAAATCCTGAACCTTTAAAATATGAATATTCAGGTTATTGGTCACGAAGAATAAATCAAAAAGACAGAATGATTTATAAAGTTGAAGAAAATATAGTTACGGTAACAATAGTTTCTGCAATGGGACATTATTCTGATAAATAATTTATGAATTTCCTTCGAAAAATACTTTTTCCATTAGCCTTTTTGTATTGGCTCATTACTTATATCCGAAATTTGCTTTATGACAAAGGCATTTTTAAAAGTTATTCCTTTGATATTCCCATCATAGCAGTTGGAAATTTAAGTGTTGGTGGTACAGGAAAAACACCCCAAATTGAATATTTAATTCGATTACTTTCAGATAAGTATAAAGTGGCTGTTTTAAGTCGTGGCTACAAGCGAACCACAGAAGGTTTTATTTTGGCGGATGACAAAGCTACTGCTAGTTCTATTGGTGATGAACCTTTTCAGTTTTATTCGAAATTTTCAAACATTCAAGTGGCAGTTGATGCTAACAGAAAAAAAGGAATTGAAAAATTAGTACAGCTTCAAGATAAACCCGATGTTATTTTATTGGACGATGCCTTTCAACACAGAAAAGTAAAAGCGGGTTTTTATATTTTGCTCACGGCGTATGACGATTTGTTTTGCAATGATTTTATTTTGCCTTTCGGAAATTTACGCGAACCGTCTTCGGGTAAAAAAAGAGCGGATATGATAATTGTCACAAAATGTCCGAAGGATTTATCAGAACTTGCACAGCAGAAAATCAGAGAAAAGTTGAAAGTAAAACAGCAGGTTTTTTTTACCACAATTCAATACGATGATTTTGTTTTTGGAAATGACAGTCAATTGTTGTTTTCTGAAATTCAATCTGAAAGTAAAGTGTTGGTAGCCGGAATTGCAAAACCTAAATTGTTCTTCGATTTTCTAAAAAATGAGAAAGATGAAACGTTGGTTTTTCCAGATCATCATCATTTTTCAAAGCAAGATTGTGAGCAAATTATAGCGAAAGCTAACGGAAGAAAAATTATTACAACAGAAAAAGATTTTGTTCGTTTAAACGGATTATTGCCAAAACATCAATTATTCTATTTGCCAATAAAATCATTTTTTTTAAATGCAAACATTGATAAAACGATAGAAGATTATGTGGGAAAAAGTACAAGAAACAGTTAGTTTCATTAAAAATAAAACCAATTTTACTCCAGAATACGGTGTGATTTTGGGTTCAGGATTAGGCGGATTTACAGAAGATATTACTATTGAGCATACTTTGCCTTATACAGAAATTCCGAATTTCCCAGTTTCCACTGTTCAAGGGCATAAAGGAGCTTTAGTTTTTGGAACAATTGGAACTAAAAAGGTGGTGGCAATGCAAGGTCGTTTTCATTTTTACGAAGGTTACGATATGAAACAAGTAACGTTTCCTGTTCGTGTGATGAAATATTTAGGGGTTGAAAAATTAATTGTTTCCAATGCTTCGGGAGGTGTTAATCCTTCTTATAAAGTAGGAGATGTTGCAATAATTACAGATCATATTAATATGATGCCTGAACACCCATTACGAGGACATAATGATGAACGTTTTGGACCGAGATTTGTAAATATGAGCGAACCATATTCAAAAGCGATGAATGCAAAAGCATTTGAATTAGCTAAACAACTTAATATCGATTTAAAAAAAGGAATTTATTTAGCGTTACAAGGACCAACATTTGAAACGCTTGCGGAATATAAAATGGTAAAAGCTGTAGGTGCTGATTGCGTAGGAATGTCAACCGTACCCGAAGTTATTGTTGCACGCCATATGAATATGGAATGTTTTGGCGTTTCAGTTATTACAGATATGGGAGATGAAGACAATATTGAAGAAGTAAATCACGAAGAAGTATTGCAAGCCGCTCAAAAAGCAGAGCCTCACGTGAGAAATTTAATCAAAAATTTAATTATTCAGTATTAGATAAATATTTAGTTACAACAGTATAGAAATGCTCCGGTTCAAAAGGTTTAGTGATTACTTCATTCATGCCATAAGACAGGAGCATTTCTCTATTTTCGTTCAGAGAAATCGCAGTTAATGCTATAATAGGAACAGTATTATTGAATTTTCTAATCTCAGTTGTTGCTTCTGTACCATTAATTCCTGGTAAGTGAACATCCATTAAGATTAAATCGTAATTATTGATTCTTACGTTTTCAATTGCATCTTCACCATTATCAATAATAACACATGAAATGCCTTTTCTTTCAAGCATTTTTTGAGTAATCATTTGATTTATTTTGTTGTCTTCAACTAATAGAATACTTTTTTCATTTGAAAATTCAATATTCTGATTGATTTCAATGGCAACTGGATCTATTATACATTTTTCAAATTCAAGATCAAAACTGAACGTAC
>JBILST010000221.1:0-3893 GCA_044371865.1 Flavobacterium sp. | reverse complement strand
AAATGTCGCAACATACAAATTGAGCCTTCAAATGTAACGTTTGTGCAAGTGCTTTGGCTTTTTCAATCGCTTTTTCTGAAAAGTCTACTCCGGTTACTTCGGCTCCCATTCTGGAAAGCGAGAGCGTATCTTGCCCAAAATGGCATTGAAGATGCAGTATTTTTTTACCAGTAACGTCACCCAATAATTCTAATTCGATTTCGTTTAGCGTTGATTTTCCATTTAGAAAGCCATCCATATCATAAAAATCGGAAGCCATATGAACATCAACTTTATCATTCCAAGTTGATTTATTGATAGCGGTATAATCGTTGGTTTGGGACATAATTAGTGATTTAAACGCCAAATTGTCTCAAGTGGTGATCCACATGTTTCCACATTAAGGTATCCCAATCTTCAAAAGTCATGTTGCCCCAAAAAGGGTGTTTTTTTATTTTTATCGCAGCGGTTCCTTCTTGCGCAAACCGACTAAATTTTTCGATAAGTTCGTTTTTAGCCAATTCAAAATCGTAGGTTTCCATAAAGACAAATTCTTTAGCGGTTGGACTATTGTGTAAGAATTCATTAGAAAATACTCTCTTTTTTACCACTCTTCCCAGTACTTTCATCAAAAAGCTGACGTTTACTTCTTTTTGTCCAAACGCTACATCTACGGCTGCACTGCAGTGTTTCAGCATTTGATCTACATTCATTAAACCCCACAAACCTTGCGATTCAGGCGTGAGTTGGTGAATACGTGCAATTATGGCCTCGTTTGATGCTTTGTCGTAAATGGAATTCATAAATTCGGGTTTAATTACTTTCAAAAATACAATTTTTCTCCGATTAATGTATTAATTTTGCACTTTCAAATTAAAATTCAAAACAATGGAAAACGGAATATACGCTAAATTTAACACGGCAAAAGGTGCTATTTTAGTAAAATTAACACACGATTTAACACCAGGTACAGTAGGTAACTTCGTAGGATTAGCAGAAGGTCAATTAGAAAATTCGGCTCGTCCAATGGGAAAACCTTATTATGATGGATTAAAATTTCACCGTGTAATTCCTGATTTTATGATACAAGGTGGTTGTCCTCAAGGGCAAGGAACAGGTGGTCCTGGTTACAACTTTGACGATGAGTTTCACCCAAGTTTAAAACACGACAAACCAGGTGTTTTGTCTATGGCTAATGCTGGGCCTGGCACAAATGGTTCTCAATTTTTTATTACTCACGTTCCTACGAATTGGTTAGATGGAAAGCACACTGTTTTTGGACATGTAATTGAAGGACAAGATGTGGTTGATGCTGTTGAAGGTGATGATGCTTTAGAAAGTATTGAAATCATTAGAGTTGGAGATGAAGCTCAAAAATGGAACGCAGTAGAAGCTTTCAGAACATTTGAAGGTTCTAGAGCGAAAAGAATTGCTGAGCAAAAAAAAATGGCAGAGGAAGCTTTAGAAAAATTAGCCGCTGGTTTTCAAAAGACTGAAAGTGGTTTACGTTACCAAATCATTCAAAAAGGTAGTGGTAAACAAGCTGAAAAAGGTAAAAAAGTATCTGTTCACTACCAAGGTGCTTTAGAAAACGGACAAGTTTTTGATTCATCTTATAAAAGAAAACAACCAATTGATTTCCAATTAGGTGTTGGTCAAGTGATTGAAGGATGGGACGAAGGTATTGCTTTATTAAAAGTGGGAGACAAAGCACGTTTTGTGATTCCTTCTTATTTAGGATATGGTTCTAGAGGTGCTGGAGGAGTAATTCCACCAGATGCAACTTTAGTATTTGATGTAGAATTAATGGATGTGAAATAGAACACCAAAATAAATAATAGAAATCCTGAAGCATTGTTTCAGGATTTTTTTTGTCCATTCAATTATCAAAAAATAATTATTTTTTTTACAATAAAATCAATAAATTTGATATTTAATAGTTGAAAATCAATTTACAGCCATGAAAAAAATCGGTCTCTTTTTATTTTTACTTTCGTTTTTATCTAGTTGTAAAATAACAAATATTTCTAAAGAAGAAATTAAAAATACTCAAACATCCGTTTATAGGCCAACAAGAGAAGCGTATCCAGGTTTTGTTTGGGAAAAAGTTTCAGGGGCTGGTATTGAGTTTTGGGCTCAAAGAAGTAAAGATATTAGTGTTGGAATAAGTGAAACTTTGCCAGGTGCATTTATAGAAAAACAAGTTGACGGAAGTCCTGTCGCTTTAGGACTGGTTATTCAAGTATTTCATTTAAAAAATCAAAAAATTGAAGACGTTTTTGAAGTGCTTCAAGAGGATGAAAATTGGAATCAAGCGGATGCCTGTGTTTTTCATAAGATTGATTGTAAGCGAAAAGGGGTAACTCGTTATGAATTGAGACCTTCGGGAGAATCTCTTAAAGCATATCAAGAGCAAGCTGAAGAAGGACCAGTTACAAATACATGTGTTATTTGGGGTTCTGGTAATAGCGGAATTAGGTATTTTGAAATTCACGATACCAACAAAAATAAAGCTATTTTTATTGAGGTAGGACAAGAAGCTCCTTTATTTGATGAAGAAAGTATAGTTGTAAAATAAATTTGAAAAGTTAAGATATGAAATTTAAAATTTTAATGTTTATCCTAGCGATAGCAACGGTATCATGTAGTAGTGATGATTCTAATGATGAGCCTATTACTAAAGCAAATATTACAGGTTCTGTTAATTTGTATGACGAAGGAACAACTGTTTTAGACGATTCAAATATGTTGGTAAAAGTGGTTGGAACAAATCCATTAATAACTGCATTAACAAATAGTAACGGACAATTTGTATTAGAAGACGTGCCATTTGGAACCTATACGATAGAATATGAAAAAGCTCAATATGGCGTTTTTAAAAAGTTTAATTTTAATCACCAAGGGAATGCAAATGTAATTACTGAAATTCCCTCATTAGGGAAGACATCTTCTACTCAAGTAACAGACTTACAGGTTAATGTTGCTAATGGTCAGGCAGTTTTTTCTATTACTACCAGTCCAGCAGGAAATAATTCTAACAGAAGATATGTTAGATATTTTTTATCTACTAGTTCTACTGTTAGTAATACAAATTTTATGTATTATTCTCCTGTATTTGTTTCGCAAATCAATCCCTATCAATCAACAATAACTCAAAGTAATTTAATTAATGCCGGATTTACATCGGGTCAAACGGTTTATGTAAAAGCGTATGGAGATTCCTATTGGAGTAATGAATATTTTGATGTTAGTTTAAATAAAAAAGTATTTCCAAATCTAAATACGGTTTCTGCAAATGCAGTTTCCTTTGTTGTGCCATAAAATTAAAACCTATAAGTCTAGTAAATTACCATCAAAATTAACTTTAATATCAAATTAACAATTTATGAAAATTAAATTATCAGCAATCGTTTTTGTTTTTGCCTTATTTTACGCTTGTTCGCCAAAAGTAAGTCAGCCAGAAGCTCCAAAAACAATCGAAGCTACATTAAGTCCTGAATTAGCTCAAGGTAAAGTGTTATACGAAAACAACTGTGCTAAATGCCATGATTTGTTCAATCCAAAAAGTTTTTCAGCAGAACAATGGATACCAATTATGCTAAATATGCAGAAAAAAGCTAAAATTTCAGATGAAGAAAGAGAAATGATTTATGCTTATCTAATAAAATAAAAAAAGGATCCGTCAATAGGCGGATATTTTTTTGGTATTGTTTTTGTATTTTTACGACCAATTCAAGTTTATGAAAACCAAATTATCTTTTTTCTTTTTACTGTTCTCTTTGTTCTCCTTTGGGCAAGTGCCGCATTGTGGGTTTGATTTTACTTCCTATTTAGTAGTAAAAACCCATGAAGAAGGAAAATCAGAGAATATTCCCGATTTAAAAATAACGTTGGTCAATGAAAAAGGAGAAGAA
>JBILST010000220.1:0-3935 GCA_044371865.1 Flavobacterium sp. | reverse complement strand
ATTTAGCTTATACATCGATTTTAAATTCAAGGTATACCAGCTTGGAGAATAAGGATTTCCATTGCCATCAATTGCATAAATTTCTTTTTTTCCTTTTTCTTCCTCGGCTAAATCTTCATAAGCAACTTCATCACTAAATTGTAGATTGACTTCCAAATCTAACTTAGAATTAGTAAAACCAACACGTGAAACTCCAAAAAACGGTGCTGCGTGACGCGACGGACTTTTATCTCCATTATCCAATTCTTCTTCTCCTTTTTGGAAATTTAAATCAGTTGAAAATCGAAATCCCGTAGGCAATTTCACCTCAACACCCGCCTGAATTCCATACACATTAGCTTTCGCAGCATTTTGAATTGCTTGTACTTGGCTCAACTCGCCATCGTAAACAATTTCAGAAGCACCGTTCAAAGTAAAATCTCTACGAACTAAAGCATTGTCTAATAAAGTATAATATGTTGAAACATCTAATTTTACACATTTTCCGAACAACTTCGCTACATTCAAATCTACATTATAGGCATATTCTGCCTCTAAATCAGGATTAGGAATTACAACAGAACCCGGTTCAGAATCGAATACTTTTCCCACATCATCCACATTTGGTGAACGGAAAGCAGTAGCCACATTTGAACTAATCACCCATTTTTCTGTTGGACGAAAAACAATTCCCGCGCTGCCTGTTAAAGAACCGTTATCAATATTGGCTTCTGTAAATGGAAAGGGATAAAAAGTAGTATCAAAATCAGCTTTCAAAATAAATTGATTATATCGCAACCCTCCTTGAAGCAAAGCCTTTTCAGAAATTTTATATTGATCGTTCAGATAAATCCCTATCGATTGCCAAGTAGCTTGTGGATATCTTGCTGGACCTACTGTGCTTGTTTCAGCCACAATATCTTCATTCACTCCAGTTGAATTTACATCGTTAAAAACATATTCAAATCCGTAGAAAACTTTGTTACTGGCACCGGTAGCTTTCGTAAAATCGGTATTCAACGAATAAGCATTTACTTTTTCAGTTCTAATTTCTCTATTTGTATTATTAATGCTTCTACTCACACGACTTTCTTCAAAAAACTGATGTGCTAATCGCAATGACATTTCATCAAATAACTTAGATTTTGATTGATGTGTGATATTCAAATTATTCATAATCCATTTTTGCGGACCATAATAAAATTCTCCATAACGAGGCAAACCAGCACTGTTATAACGAATATGTCGGTCGTATCGCGAATAACTAGATGTTTCCGAAAAATGAAAACCATATTGAAAATCCCATTTTTCATTAGGTTGAAAACGCACTTTTTGCATCAAATTGATTTGGGAATACGCCGTTGGTTTCTGTACTAAAGGATCATCATTCGTTACCACTACATCTACTCCATTTTGTCGTTGGACGTAAAACGGTCGTAAATATTCGTCAGGTCCGTGCGAACCCATTCGTAAATCACCAAAATCATTAGAACTGATACTGGTGACCGAAGCCCATTTTTTCCAACCTATATTCACATCAAAATGACCTGTTTTTTCATTATTCGCAGAAGAATATCGAGTGGTAGCACTACCAGAAATAAGTGTTTTGTCTTCAATAGAAAATTGTGGTGTTAAGGTTTGAAAACTCATAACACCTCCAATAGCATCACTTCCATACATTACAGAACCCGGACCAAATAACACTTCGGTACTTTCCGTTGCAAAAGGATCTAATGATATTACATTTTGAATATTTCCACCTCTAAAAATGGCGGTATTCATTCTTATTCCGTCAACAGCATACAATAATCTATTGGTGGCAAAACCACGAATCATTGGACTTCCGCCACCTTGCTGACTTTTTTGCATAAACACTTTACCAGAAACGGTTAGTAAATCAGCAGCCGTTTGCGGATTTTGCAATTGAATATCTTTTTTAGAAATTGAAGTAATTTTTACCGGAATGTCTCGGCTGTGTTGTTTCCAACGATTTGCCGCCACAATTATTTCATCCATTGCCAATAATGACGATTCTAAACTCAATTGAAAAGAAGCCAATTCCAATTGATTATAACTCACAATTTGAGTTTCATATCCTAAAGATTGGATAACAATTTTAGTAAACCCAACAAAATCAGAAACATCAGCTTGCCCTTTATTATTGGTAACGACATAAACTTTTTTATCCTCGGAAGCAAGCGTAACCGATTCTAATGGCTCACCCGATTCCTTGTCTTTTATGGTAATATTTTGAGAAAACGATATAGCGGTAAAACCAAAAAATAAGATTCCTAATAATTGCTTTAGCATTATTTTTGAATTGTTTTAATAATTAGTGTGAACAAATTTACAAAATGATTGTCACTTATTGCCACAAATTACATGCCACTTCTAATAGCTTCCACTGGATCCAATTTAGAAGCCGAAATAGCTGGAATAATTCCAGAAATTAGTCCAATAAAAGCAGCCAATCCTGATCCTAACAACATGTTTGCTGCACTCAATACAAATTCAAAATCCAATGCCGAAGAAAGAATTAAAGCGATAATCCAAACCAAAAACATTCCTACCATTCCACCTATTAAAGATAAAATAACGGCTTCAAACAAGAATTGAAACAAAATGAATTTATTTTTAGCACCAAGTGCTTTTTGTATTCCAATTAAGTTAGTACGCTCTTTAACGGATACAAACATGATGTTTGCAATACCAAATCCTCCTACTAATAAGGAAAAGGCACTGATAATCCAACCTATCATGTTCATTTGTCCAATGATATTATCAATAAAATCTGTAAAACCAGATAATACATTCATGAAAAAGTTATCAATTTCACCTGTTTTCACGCCTCTATGTGTACGAAGTTTTTGAGCTAATTCGGCTTTAAATTCTTCCACATCAATACCTTTTACAGGTTTTATTAAAATAGCAGGCGTTAACGTTTTATTATTATCACCATAGAGTCTTCTTAAAAAATTAACTGGGAAAAATACCGCAACATCATTACTGTCACCAAAAGTACTTTGTCCTTGTTTTTTTAGTACACCAATAACCGTAAATTTCTGACCATACAAACGTACTTTTTTACCAATAGGGTCGCTATTTTCGAACAAACCTGTGGCTACTTCGCTTCCAATAACAATTACTGGACTTCCAGAATTGGATTCCGATTCGTTAAACAAACGACCTTGATCAATTTTTATGGGTTCAATATCAAAAAAATCTTCGGTTGACGGTTTTACACGAATAGAGTTTACTGTTTTCGTTTCGTATTTAATATTTTCGTTTCGAGTAAATAAATTGAAAGAGATTTTATCGATTCCATTAACATTACGTTTGATGTGTTCAAATTCATCATAAGTAACATCCGGAAATTGCTCCCGTTTCCATTTAGGAATTTCAGAAGGACCGAATGAAAAACGCATTAAATACACTGTATTCATGTCCATATCACTCAAATCTTCCTTGATTTTTTTATCCATAGAATCTACCGCAGCCAACACCGCAATAATGGAAAAAATACCAATGGTAACACCTAACAACGACAAAAGGGTACGCAATTTATTGTTGCGCAACGCATTGATGGCAAAACTGAAACTTTCTGAAAGTAATCGTAAATATAAAAGCATAATACTGAGCTATTACTAATAAGTAGAGCATTGAGGAAAAATGTTACAGTTGGAGGGAATTTATTTAAATAAAAAAATAAATTAAAAATTAATCTAGTAAAATATTTTTAGTTAAATTTAAAGCAAAAAACAAACATGAAAATAAACTTCTTTAACATAATTTTTCTTATTGCAACTATAAATATTTATTCTCAAAATTTGACGATTGACGAAATAATCTCGTTAAGAAAAAAAGATATTACTGAAGTTGAAGAATTTTTAAATACAAAAAAATGGAGTTTATTGAATGCTAATCAACCAAATAATGAAAAACTCGGTTTAATGGCA
>JBILST010000047.1:0-12112 GCA_044371865.1 Flavobacterium sp. | reverse complement strand
TAAATTTTGGCTGAATAAAAAGTCTTTGAATTCGGTTGGGTTGGTGTAAATAATCAAATCTTCTCTTTGGAACGATTGTGCAATTTGGTCGTACGTTACCTCTTCCAAACGTTTGATTTTTACGGCATCGGGCGAATAGAAAACTACTGCAACATCCGCTGCGTCTAATGCTCCTTGGTATTCTTTTAAAAATTCTGCATTTAAACTGCTATAGGTATGCAATTCTAAACAAGCGATTAATTTTCTATCTGGATATTGTGCTTTTACGGCTTTTGTAGTAGCAGAAACTTTACTTGGCGAATGCGCAAAATCTTTATACGCGACTTTATTAGCACTTTCGGCAATTTTTTCTAATCGTTTTGAAGCGCCTTTGAAACTAGCAATGGCTTCGTAAAATTCGGCTTCGTCAACGCCCATGCATTGGCAAATCCATTTGGCTCCAGCTAAATTGCTTAAATTGTGTGCTCCGAAAACTTCTATTGGCATTGGACCTTCTGGTGTATCTAATAAAGTAGTTCCGTTTTCAACAGTATAACTTGGGGTTTGATAAGCAATTTTTCGGATTTGATTTTCGGTTTCTTCGGCTACTGATTTTACGGCTTCGTCTTCTTCATTGTAAACTAAAATTCCGCCACGAGTGATTTGGTTAGCGAAAATTCTGAATTGTTCTACATAATTATCAAACGTAGGAAACACATTGATATGATCCCAAGCAATTCCTGATAACAACGCGATATTAGGTTGGTACAAATGGAATTTTGGTCGCAAATCAATTGGAGAAGTCAAATATTCATCGCCTTCCAAAACAATAAAATCGTTGTTTTCAGTTAAATGTACCATCGTATCGAAACCTTCCAACTGTGCTCCCACCATATAATCCACTTCGATATTGTGATAATGCATCACGTGTAAAATCATCGAAGTAATCGTAGTTTTTCCGTGCGAACCACCAATAACTACTCGGGTTTTATTTTTCGATTGTTCGTATAAAAATTCGGGATACGAATATATTTTCAAGCCTAATTCTTGCGCTTTTAACAACTCAGGATTATCAGCTTTGGCGTGCATTCCCAAAATAATCGCTTCGATATCGGTTGTGATTTTTTCTGGAAACCAACCTTCTTCGGCTGGCAACAATCCTTTTTTCTCCAAACGCGATTTTGAAGGTTCAAAAATAGCGTCATCGCTACCCGTTACGTGATATCCTTTGTTGTGTAAGGCTAATGCTAAATTGTGCATGGCCGCACCGCCAATGGCTATGAAATGTAGCCCCCTAACCCCCGAAGGGGGAATACTTTGTGTGTTGTTTTTATTAGTCATTTTCCGTTTATTTTTATCCTCATTTTTAAGTCCCTCCTTTGGAGGGGTTGGGGAGGCTTATTTTTCAAATTGTTCTTTTAATCTAGATGCTTTCGCTTTGTCTTTTAACTTGTTCAAATATAAGTCATATAATTTTTCGAAAGTGGTTTTTGAATTACCAATTTCGTGCGCTTTTTTATAATGGTTTTCCGCTTTTGCATAACGCTTAAAATACACATCAATATATCCTTTTGCTAAATACCCATCCACTTTTGAAAGCGTCATTAATTCATCGGCGTATTTTTGTGCTTTTTTTTCGCTTCCGCCAATCATTGCAGGCAACTCGATGTATAACATGACTAATGCCCAGCGGGTTTCAATATGTTTTGTATCTAATTTAGCAGCGGTTAAAAATGATTCTTCTACTTCATCAATCATTCCTAAAGCTTTGAATTTATTGGATTCTTTGGCTTTCATTCCGAGTGCGCCACCATATTTGTACCAATAGTTAGCGTTTTTAGGAGAAGTTACTTTTAGCTTTTTATAATACGTAATGGCGGCATCCCAATCTTTTTGATGACCCGCAATATCGCCAAGATATTCAATAGCTCTTGCATGATTGGGTTGCGCTTTTAAATGTTCGGAAAATAGTTTTTCGGATTCAGTATACTTTTTTTGCGCATACAATTTCTCAGCCTTTTCAAACGTTGATTGTGAAAAGACTGAAAACGAAATCAATAGAAAAAAGATTTGAATGTTTTTCATTTTTCAAAAATAGTGAAATGATTTTAGTTAATTTTACTTACAAATAATTTATTTTAATTACGTCCCAACCTTTTTATATTTTTTACACTCTTTATATAAAAACCAACTATTATGCGAAAAATATTATTATTAATCTTATTAGTTAATTCTTTCAATTTATTTGCTCAGTACGATGATAAGTGGAAAGAAGTTTATAAATATGAATTGGACGGAAAAGTTAAATCTGCTCAAGAAAAAGTTCAAGAAATTTACAAAAAAGCAAAGCGAAAAAATGATGAAACGCAAATCATCAAATGTTTTTTCTATTTATCAAAATTTGAACAAGTCTTTGATGAAAAAGCTCAGACTACAATTATAAATAATCTTCAGAAAGAAATTAATGAAGCAAAACCTGTTTCAAAAGCTGTATTACAATATGTTTACATAACTATTTTAGAAGAATATTATCAAAGAAATAATTACAACATTAACAAAAGAACCAATTTAGAAAATCAAAAAAGCAAAGATTTTTTGACATGGACAGAAGCTGATTTTAATGCTCAAATAGAAAAAAACTATGATAATCTCTTGTCAAATGAGAATGAATTAAGAAACACAAGTATTGAAAAAATTAAAGAAATTTTTGATATTTCATCAAGTGTAGATATAAAAAACTTCAGCGTTTATGATTTTCTAGCTCAAAAAAAAGCCGACCATCTTAAGTCTACAATTACTTCCTGGAAACAAAAAAAATCAATTGATTTTAAATCGGAGATTGAAATTTTTTATGAAAATCCTGAATCTTTTGTAAAATACAATACAAAAAAATTAGAGGATGATAACTTAAAAAAATTAATAACCCTTTTACAAAACAATGAAAAATACTATCTGAATCAGAAGAATTATAAAAAATTAGATTTCGCCTATTATGAAAGACTAAAATTCATAAAAGAAACCTTCTGGGATGAAGAATTTTATCTAAAAAAAGCTGCTTCTTTAGAAAAAACAACTACCAATCTGTTTTTAAAACAACTTTTAAGAGTAGATAGAGCTTGGCATTATTATAATAAAACGCATAAAAAAGGCGAATTCAATTCGTATACTAGTACATTAAAACTCGTTGATACTATTTTAAATACAAAAGTTAACGTAAATGCATTAGCTGAAGCTGAAAAAATAAAAATTGAAATCAATAATAAACATTTAGAAATCAAATTACCTAAAACAAGCTATCCTAAACAAAACAATAGAGCTTTTGTAAATTTCAAAAATATTGATTCACTTACTATTTCTTATTATGAATTACCACAAAAACTAAATTATCTTTTTAAGAATAATTACTATTATAACAATACTAAAAAACTCAATAAAGACTCAATAATCAATGAATTTTTATCGAAAAATAAAGTGTTTAAAACACAAAAAGTAGTACTGCCAAACAAACGAGATTATTTTGAATATTCAACCGAAATTTTATTAGAAAAATTAGATGTTGGCAATTATTTAATTTATATCGAAACGCCAAACGATACCATTTCTACCAAAAAAGTATTTGATTACACTATTCTTCAAGTTACGAATCTATATGTAATTGAAGATAACGAAGAAAACAAAGATGCCTTTTACATCTATGATAGGAAGCTAGGAAAACCATTAGAAGATGTAAAAATTACTAGTGAGGAGGAAAACATAAAAACGAATGCAAATGGAAATGCCTATTTTAAACATAAATGGAGAATAAAAGACAAAAAATACAGCAATGATATTTTAATCACTTCGAAAAATGATTCCTTATCTATAAATTACAATAGAAACTTTTTATCTACAAATGAAATTAATAATAAATCGGTAGATGATTATGAAAATTGGGAAGCAAAAGCAATGATATACTTTGACCGTGCTATATACAGACCCGGACAAAAAATGTTTTATAAAGGTGTTATCATCCAGAAAAAAGACGCTGTTAAAAATGTGGTGCCATTTGTTACTGTTCATGTTACAATTTCTGACGTTAACAATACCAAATTAAAAGAATATGATGTTCAAACAAATGAATTTGGAAGTTTTTCTGGCGAATTTGACATTCCAAAAAACACCTTAACGGGAGAATTCAGCATAGAAATTGAAGAACCTGACAACTATGAACAAGATTCAAAATACTATAATAAAAAAGAAGAGGAACATGAATTTTGGGACAACGTTGATTTTGAAAGTTACACCGAATTTAATTTCAAAGTAGAAGAATACAAGCGTCCAACATTTGAATTTAACTTTGATGAAATTAAAGAAAATTACACTATTGGCGACACCATTACTATTAAAGGAATTGCAAAAGCACTAGCTGGAAATAATCTTACTAATGCAAAAATCGCTTATACGGTTTCAAAAAACTGTTACAGCAAAACAAAAAGCATCCCTTATCAACAAAACTTTATTAATTCTGAAGCTACTACTGATGAAAATGGAAATTTTACGATACAATTTATAGCCAATGAACCAACAATTGCAAATAAAGAAATTGAAACATTAAATTTTTCAATCAATGTTACAGTAACAGATATACAAGGAGAAACTAGAAGTGCATCCCAAAGTATTGTTGTGGGTAAAGAAATGTTAAAACTTAACTTAAAAGTCAATTGGGAATTAATTTCAGAAGACAATAACAAACTAAATATAAGTGCAACTACATTAAACAACTACCCTATTGATACAAAAGGTAAAATAAAGATTTATGAACTTAAAAAGAAAAGTTTCTTAAAAAAACGCCAAAATGATATTCCTGAAATACAAACGCTTACAAAAAATGAATTTCAGAATTTATTTCCACATGAACCATTTGATGAAACGGATAAAGAAGTTCAAGAAATTCTTGTAAAAACCATTTCTTTTGACACGAAAATAACCAAAGAAATAACATTAGACTTTTTAAAAAACTATAGAAATTCTAAATTTAGAATCGTTGCTGAAGCTTATGATTTAAAAAACAATTTAATTACAAACCAAAGAGAAATTAGTGTTAAATCAAAACAATTTCCTTATTCCGAAAAAGAACTTTTTACGTTTAAAGATATTTCTGAATCAAAATCTAAAGATTACACTATTGAAATACAATCCATTATACCTGATTTATATATAACTTCTCGTTTTTATGTTGACGAAAACATGACGAATGATGTTAAAACGATTCAATTGATTAATGGTAAAGCTGTTTTTAAATTCAATAAAGACATAAAATTTACATATAATATAACTTTCCATTTTTCTACTATATGGGAAAATGAAGGCTATGAAAAATTGCATCAAATTAAAAATAACACAACCGAAAATAAATTACAAATTGAAATTGAGAGTTTACGAAACAAAATAGAACCTGGAAGCACAGAAAATTGGTCTTTTAAAATTACTAATCCAAAACTTCAGGCTGAAATTTTAGCCAGCATGTATGACAGTTCTTTAGATCAATTTGCCAAAAGCTATTGGGATGATTTTATTTTTCAAGTAAATAATTCGTATCCGAATACTCCACAAATAGTAAGCTATCAGCAAAATAGCTATTTAAACTTAAACAAATTTAGCACACAAAGAAATCATTATGCGATTTTTAAAAGAAATCCCGAACTATATTGGTTTGGATTTGATTTTAATGACCCTAAAAACAATTATACTTTTAAAAATTATCAGAGAAGAATAAGTAATGTAAATGAAATCCCTAAAAACTCTAAATTAATTTCTGGAATTGTTCATGATGAATTGGGACCAATTGCTGGAGCAAATGTATACATTAAAGGAACTAACAGAGGCACTACAACCGATTTTGATGGTGAATTTTCTATTGAGGCTGCTAAAAGTGAAACAATAGTTGTAAGTTTCATTGGCTACGAAATCCAAGAAATTGAAATTGGAAAACAAAGAGAATATGAAATAGTATTGAATTCCAACGAAAAGAATTCAGAAAGTGTAGTGGTTAATGGGTATGTAGTTGATGTTGATAAAATGGAATACGATTATAAAACTAAAACAAAATATTTGAGTGCATTGAAAACAAACTCAAATATAGACTATCAAGATACAATAGTGGGGAAAGCACATGGTGTTGAAGTAAATTTGAGTTACAAATCAAATATTAAAGAAAGAGATATTATTGTTAGAGGAAATGCCTCAATTAATAAACTTGAGAAAGCACTACATGTTGTTGATGGATTTCCTTTATCTGATAAAGAGCTTAGAGAATTAAACCCAAATGATATTGAATCTTTAATCGTTTTAAAAGATCAAGCGGCAACAAGTGAATATGGTTCTAGAGGTGCAAATGGTGTTATTGTGATAACAACAAAAAATAGTTTAAAAGAATTAGCGCAAGTTAAAACAAGAAGTGATTTTAATGAAACGGCTTTATTTTATCCTCATATTAAAACAGATAGTAACGGAAAATTTTCTTTCCAATTTACCACTCCCGAATCCTTAACCAAATGGAAATTACGCATATTTGGTCACAATAAAAATTTAGAATCTGGCTATTTTGAATCGAGTATTATTTCGCAAAAAGATGTTATGATTCAAACCAATATGCCTCGTTTTGTTCGTGAAAAAGATGAGATTACTTTAACAGCTAAAGTGGTTAATTTAACTAATGAAATAAAATCAGGCAATGCCATGTTATTGCTATTTGATGCAACCACTATGCAACCTATTGATGCAATTGCTAATAATAGTTCTAATGTAAAAGCTTTTAATTGTAAATCAAAAGAAAGTGTTCCTGTTTCTTGGACAGTTACAATTCCAGAAGGTGTTCAAGGATTACAATATAAAATCGTAGCTAAATCAGGTAATTTCTCTGATGGAGAAGAAAACATCTTACCCGTAATGAGCAATAAAGTCTTACTTACAGAAAGTATTCCGATTTGGGTTAAAGGAAATTCAAAAAAAGAATACGTATTTGATAATCTAAAAAACAATAATTCTAAAACTTTAAAAAATCATTTGTTTGCATTAGAATATACTTCTAATCCAACATGGCTTGCTCTTCAATCATTACCCTATTTAATGGAATATCAACACGAATGTGCAGAGCAGACTTTTTCAAGATATTATGGAAACTTTATCGCTACTGAAATTATTTCAAGTAATCCAAAAATAGCTTCTTTGTTTGAATCTTGGAAAACTAATCCAAAAGCAGTTTCAAAACTTACTCAAAACGAAGAATTAAAGTCTATTGTTTTAAATGAAACTCCATGGTTATTAGATGCCGAAAATGAAGAACTAAAAAACAAACGTTTAGCGCTATTGATGGATTTAAACACCATGAAAGAATCGCAAGATAAAACCATCAAAAAAATAGAAGAAAAACAATTAGCTTCTGGTGGATTTGCATGGTTCGATGGCGGAGAAGAAAACATTTTTATCACCCAACATATTATTTCTGGATTTGGACATTTAAGTAAAATGTTCCCTGAAAAAAAATCGGAATTTAAAAATATAACTTCAAAAGCAATTCCTTATTTAGATAATAAATACATAAATCAAAGTACACTTAAAAATGAACGTATTAATTATTACGCTTATTCCAACTTACATTATTTATATGCTAGAAGTTTTTATTTAGAAGAATTTCCAGTTTCTAAAAAAATTGATTCAATTATTAACATTCAAAAAGTTGAATTTAAAGCCAATTGGATAAATTATTCATTATACCAAAAAGGTTTGTTAGCTTTAACGATGAATCGATTTGGTGATAAAAAATTCGCAGAGAAAATCATTTCAAATTTAAAAGAAACAGTAGCTAGAAATGATGATTTTGGTATGTATTGGATTGAAAACAAAAATGGGTATTACTGGTACCAATCGGCAATAGAAACTCAAGCTTTATTGATAGAAGCCTTTTCCGAAATAGAAGAAGACAAAAAGTTTATAGATGAAATGAAGGTTTGGTTATTAAAGCAAAAACAATTAAAACATTGGCCAACTACAAAAGCTACAACTGAAGCAATTTATGCCTTATTATTACAAGGAACTGACTGGACAAGCATTAAAGACAATACCAAATTTAAAATTGGAAACGAAAAAGTATTGACAAAAAAACTATCCGAAAAAGATAAAGATGCAAGTACAGGTTATATTAAAATGAATTGGAAACCAGAGGAAATTTCGAAAGAAATGGGGCAAATATCCGTTGAAAACAAATCGGAAGTAGCTGGTTTTGGTGGATTATATTGGCAATATTTTGAAGATTTAGAAGCAATAAAATCGGATAGTACCTCAACACTTTCGATTACAAAAAATCTTTATAAAAAAACCAAAACTTCTGAAGGAAACAAACTTGTTGATGTAAATTCTGAGAATGTAAAAGTTGGGGATTTAATTACCATTCGACTAATAATTAAAACGGATAATGATTTAGAATTCGTTCATTTAAAAGATTTAAGAGCATCTTGTTTTGAACCTGTGGATGTAATTTCGAAGTATGAATGGAAAGATGGTATTAGTTTTTACAGAAGCACAAAAGATGTGGCCACTCATTTCTTTTTTGACAAGATTAAAAGTGGAACTTATGTTTTGGAATATGATGTTAGAGTAAATAATTCAGGTGTATTTAATGACGGAATTGCAACTATACAAAGCATGTATGCGCCAGAATTTTCAAGTCACTCTATAAATACAAAACTCAATATTCAAAAGTAAACCATAAAAAAACGTCCCGAAATCGGGACGTTTTAATTTTATTGTATTTGAAAATTACTTCACAATTGTCATTTCGTCTACAATGTGTTTAGCTCCTGAGAAATTCTCAATTACCCATAACACGTAACGAATATCAACGTTGATTGTTCTTTGTAATTTTTTGTCAAAGATTACGTCACCTGCCATCGCTTCGATGTTTCCGTCGAATGCTAAACCGATTAACTCACCTTTTCCGTTTAATACTGGAGAACCTGAATTTCCACCTGTAATATCATTATCAGTTAAGAAACAAACGTGTAAAGAACCGTCTTTATCTGCATAACGACCATATTCTTTTTTAGCGCTCATATCTAATACTTTAGTAGGTAAATCAAATTCTAAATCACCTTTTTTGTATTTTTTAACCTGACCTGCTAATGTAGTGTAGTTATTAATAGTTGCATCATTACGTTTGTCTGCTGGTAAAGAACGAACTTTTCCATAAGTTAAACGCAACGTTGAATTTGCATCTGGATATTTGATTTCACCAATTTTAGATTCTCTTAATCCTTCTACTAATAAACGGAAAGACGCACCAAAATCGTTTTGTGCTTTCATTAACTCTTCACTTCTTTTTCCAAAATGAGTGGTTAAATCATTAGATAAAGCATATAAAGGATCGTTAACTAATAAAGACTCTGATGGTAAATCTAAAAATGCTTTTACTTTATCTTTTGAAGTAAAAATACTTAAATCGAAAGCAGCATTTACATATTTAGTAAAATCTCCGTTGTTCTCTTTAGCTAATTTTTCAACCATTGGAGCTAAAGTATAACCTGCCTTTTTGCTATATAAACTTAATTGTGCAGCTAAAATATCTTTCTCCGCAGGAATGTGTAATTCTTTGTACATTTCATCTACCATTTCTAAAATAGCTGGAGCCATTTCAGCACGTTTAGCAGCGTCAGCTTTAACGTAAGCATCGAATTGTCTTCCTAAACCTCTACTAACAGTTCCAAAAGCAGAAGTTCTGAATAATTGTTGTAAATAATTATCATGACGCGATTTTTCATTCGTCATCGCATAATATTTATTGATTGTAGGAACTACATTACCATATTTAGCTTTGTTAGCTGGTTGGTTAGCCCATTTGTGGAATTTAGCTTCTTGAGCTGCTTTCGTTTTAGCTGTACCAAATTTTGATAACGCATCAATCATACCTTGACGGTTTTTCCAGTAGTTAGCTACTCCTGCAAATTTAGAAGCATATACAAGGTTTAAAGCGTCACTTTGAACCATGTATTTTTTCATGTTGTCCATTCCTGTTTTAGAACCTTCAACCCAAGCTGGATAAGCAAATTTTACGTTTTGCTCAATACCACCTGCTGGCATCCAACGGTTAGTTCTACCAGGATAACCTAAAATCATTGCGAAGTCATTTTCTTTAACTCCACCTAAATTAACTGGTAAATGGTGTTTTGGTTTTAAAGGAACATTGTTTGTAGAATACTCCGCTGGATTTCCGTTAGCATCAGCATATACTCTAAACATAGAGAAATCTGCTGTATGACGTGGCCATTCCCAGTTGTCTGTATCACCACCAAATTTTCCTAAACTTTCTGGTGGAGTTCCTACTAAACGAACATCTTTATAATCTTGGTAAACAAAATAGTAATATTCGTTTCCTTGGAAAAACGGACGAACAGAAACTGTATATTTTCCACCTTCGTTGTTTTCTTTTTCAATTTTAGCGATTTCAGCATTGATCGCTTTTTCTCTATCTGCTTCGCTCATACTTGGATTAACTACAGACAAGATTCTTTTTGTACAATCGTCCATACGAACAAAGAAACGTACATATAAACTTGATGGTTTTAACTCATCTGCTTTTGTTTTTGCCCAATAACCATCTTTTAAATAGTTTTTTTCTGCAGAAGATAATTCTGCAATTGCATCATATCCACAGTGGTGATTGGTTAAAACTAATCCGTCTTTAGAAATCATTTCAGCAGTACATCCACCGTTAAATTGCACAATAGCATCTTTTAAACTGTGGTTGTTAATGCTATAAATTTCTTCGGCTGTTAATTGCAAGCCCATTTTTTGCATGTCGCGGTGATTTAAACGCTCAATGAACATTAAAAACCACATTCCTTCATCTGCTTTTACCGAAGCTGGTACAAGCATAATAACAGAAACGACAAATAATAATAATTTTTTCATAATAAATATGTGTTCTTTTGATTTGTGGGGCGAATATACTCAAAAATAAGATTTTGATAAAATTTAGCTATCAAAATAAGTGTTTATTAAAATAACTTTAACTTTTATAAAAACAAAAACCGTCTATGGAAAGACGGTTCTTATTTTTTTTCAACTTTAATATTATTCTACTACGATTTTCTTGACCATAGTACCTTGATCAGAAGATACTTTAACAAAATAAATACCAGATGCAATGTTTTCTAAGCTAATATTTTGTTCTAAGTCCAACTGTGTGTCATATTTTTTATCAAAAACAATTCTACCTGATTGATCAACCACGTTAACAGAAAAGCTCGACAAATAATCAGCAAAAAGAATTGTAAAGTCACCTTTATTTGGATTAGGATACAAAGTAAATGAATTCTTTTTATCAAAATCGTTGTTAGAAAGAGTAGTCTCATTAAAATTATTTTCAATGGTATTAAAGTGGGCTTGTTGTCTCAATGCTTGGCCAGCTGTAAACATATACATACATGCATCATTGGTATAGTCCATGTAATTCATAGTCAATTCTAAAGGAGTTCCTGGGCAGGTAGAAAGATGATTTGATGGAGGGCATCCACCATTTGAAGTATTGTGTTGTGGTGTATCTGCAACAAAATCGTTTCCGCAAAAACCACTGCCCCAAATGTGGCTTAGATTAAAATAATGACCTAACTCATGCGTTAATGTTCTTCCTAAATTGTATGGAGCACCTGGCATGTAACCTGCACAACCATTACCAACTGAACCAAAAGCAGCATTATTCATAAAAATTGCTGCTCCATCTGCGGGGTCTGATGCTAAATAAGCATAACCAAGTGTAGAACCTAAATCATTTCTAACAACAATATTAAGGTAACCTGCCCAATTTGTGTCCCAATCTAATTCTCCACTTCCAAGATCTGTATCACCATAATTATAACCGAATGTAACCGCTACTTCTCCGTTTGCTAAACCACTAACAGCAGGATGATTTTGAGTAGCTAGTTCCATTTGAACATTCAAAGAGCCATAATTTACACCTGGATAGTTAAAACTTGTATTGTCAGTCCAGTTACTCAAATCTGCATTTTGTGCATTGTAATCTTCGTTTAAAATATCAATCTGATTTTGAGCCAAGGCTCTTAAACAATTTCTCAAGGTTGCGTTTGCAGCCCCCGCATTT
>JBILST010000218.1:0-3952 GCA_044371865.1 Flavobacterium sp. | reverse complement strand
TGATGCTATTTCCGGAGCGCGTCCAGGAGCAAGAAGACAAGTTTTAGACTCTTACATCCAACGTTTGAAAGATTTAGAAGACATCGCTTTCGGATTCAGTGGCGTTAAAAATGCGTATGCTATTCAAGCAGGTAGAGAATTACGTGTAATTGTAGAAAGTGAAAAAGTATCAGACGATGCAGCGGTAAATTTATCATTTGATATTTCTCAAAAAATTCAAACTGAAATGACTTATCCTGGTCAAGTTAAAATTACAGTTATTCGCGAAACAAGAGCTGTGAATATTGCTAAATAGAAACTAGGCTTTGGCTTTAGATAAAAGTAAAAAATCGTATTAATTCATTTTAATACGATTTTTTTGTGCTCATTTTTGTCATTCCGTTGGGAATCTCTTTAATGAGTGATTATTGTTGTTTGTTTTCTAAACATTTAAGTCATGTAAGTTTTATATTGAACTTATTTCCGATTATAAGTTCATAAAAGAGATGCTTAATAGCATGACAAACAAAACGTAAATCTAACATGAAATATGTTAAGTAAAACGTCCGAAACTTCGGACTCTGTGTAACTCTCTAAACACAAAGCAGTTCAAAAAAAACTCTGTGCAGCTCTGTGTAAAAAAGTGTGTAAGTTTTATCTTGAACTAAATTCAGATTCGATGTTCATAAAAGAGATGCTTAACAGCATGACAAACAAAACGTAAATCTAATGTGAAATATGTAAAGTGAAACGTCCGAAGCTTCGGACTCTGTGTAACTCTCTAAACACAAAGTATTTCAAAAAAAACTCTGTGCAGCTCTGTGTAAAAAAAACCTACTTCCTAGGATGATAGTTATTCAACACTTCCGAAAGGAATTTTCTATCCAAATGCATATACACTTCAGTAGTTGTAATGGATTCATGACCAAGCATTAATTGTATCGAACGTAAATCGGCACCATTTTCTAATAAATGGGTTGCAAACGAATGTCGAAAAGTGTGAGGACTAATTGTTTTATGCAAACTTATTTTAACTGCTAAGTCTTTAATTATTGTAAAAACCATGGCACGTGTTAATTGTTTCCCTCTTCGATTTAAAAAAAGTGTATCCTCATGCCCTTTTTGTACCGGATAATGCACTCGAATTAAATTCGCATACGAATTGATGTATTTCATGGTTGAGCTTCCTACAGGCACAAAACGTTGTTTATTTCCTTTTCCGGTGATTTTAATAAAACCTTCTTCAAAAAATAAATCAGATATTTTTAAACCCACCAACTCAGAAACACGCAAACCACAACTGTATAAGGTTTCTAACATAGCTCTGTTGCGTTCTCCTTCTGGAGTTGATAAATCGATTGCTGAGATTAACGCATCAATTTCTTCCGTTGCTAAGGTATCGGGTAATTTGCGTCCCGTTTTTGGAACTTCTATTAATTCTAAAGGAGTATCTTTTCGATAATCTTCAAAAATTAAATAGTTAAAAAAACTTTTTAATCCTGAAATTACACGCGACTGACTGCGTGCATTTACTTTTGAAGCTATCTCATAAATGAATTGCTGTACAATTTCTTCTGAAATAGTAATTGGCGAAACCTTGATATCATGCTGATTTAAAAACAACACTAATTTTTCAATATCAAACGTATAATTTTCAATGGTGTTTTTAGAAAGACCACGCTCTAATCGTAAATAATTTTGATATTCTTTAATGTAGGATTGCCAAGTGCTCATATTTCAAATGTAGACAAATTATAGGAATAAAAAAATCCCGCCGAAGCGGGATTTTCATTATTGTAATAATTACAAATTAGAATTTGTAGTTAACTCCGAAAGTAACTGCTCTCCAGTCTCCACCGAATCCAAAAGAAGAAGTTCCTTTAGCACCAGTAGCATCAGATTTTTCAGATGAAAAACCTAATACAGCTACACCAGCTTCGATAGAAAAGTTAGAAGACACGAAGTAGTTCATACCAGCTCCTAAACCTGCTTGAAAACCATTTAATTTAGCATCAGCTAATTTATCTTTCATTGAAGAATAATCTAAACCTAAGTTAGCAAATAATGAAAACTGATTAGCTGGAGTAAAATAGTAACGTCCAAACGCTCCTAAAGTTAAACCTGACATATCTTCAGTATCAACACCTGCAGTCTCTTCTTTAGAAGAAGCAAAACCTAATTTACCACCAATAGCGATGTTTTCTGTTAAAAAGTAACCAACTTGTGGAGCAATTTCGAATCCATTAGTTTTTACTTCGTTGTCTTTGTCATTAGAACTTCCAAATGTGAAAGCACCAGTTACAAAAACATCTCCTTTTGAAAAACCACCGTTTGATTTTTCTTCTTGTGCGTTAGCAAAACCGAAAGCCAATAATGCTACTGCAGATAATAAAACTTTTTTCATGTTTAGTTTAAATTTAAAGTTAATGAGGCAAATTTATAGCATTTTTTCATACAAAATAACATACTAGCTTATGTTATTAACAACTTTATCAACAATAAAAAAAAATATTGTTCATAATCAAATACTTAAGAATTTAAAAAGCCGAAAATTTAATTTTTTTTAATAAATAACAGAGTTACTAAAAATCTAGAGAAAATAATAAAATACTAAAAATCAACAATTTAACAAAAACGATTAAAAATGCATTTTATCGATTAAAATACGAAAAAACACCAAAAAGCGTTATTATTGTGGCTAATTTAGTAGAAAAGACAAATTATTGGTACATTTACAAAAAGAAGTACCGTTTAAATTTTAAATAACCAAACAAAAAACTAATGAAAAAAACAATCGCAACATTGATTTTACTGGTTCTAGGAACTGGTTTATCGCAAGCACAATTGCTACAATTTGGTATTAAAGGAGGTGTTAATTTTGCTAATTACACTGGAGGAGACGTTTCGGGTGTAGATTTTAAAACCATTACAAGCTACCATGCTGGTATAGTTATGGAACTAAAAGTATTAGAAAACTTAGCCATACAACCCGAACTTTTATACTCTACTCAAGGTGCCGAATTAGAAGATTTAGGCGACCAAGTTAAAAACGAGTTAGGCTACTTATCAATACCAGTGCTTGCTAAGTTTTATTTAACTTCTAACAAATTAAGTTTAGAACTAGGACCACAAGCTTCTTTTTTAGTAAGTGAACGCAATGAAGTAGATGCTAACGACACCAACTCTTTTGAATTTGGAATTGCAGGTGGATTAAGTTATAAAATAACCAAAAGTATATTTGTATCTGGACGCTATGTAGCAGGTTTAACAGAAGCTAAAAAAGATGCCGATGTAAAAAACTCGTTAATTCAGTTTTCTGTAGGGTACATGTTTTAACATATAACCAAAATGTACTGTAGTATAGTACATCATAAAAATCACAATATTTTATTAAAACCATTCTTAAAAAGAATGGTTTTTTTATTTTTACAAAAACAATCGTCATGAAGATCATCATTATAAACGGTCCAAACCTTAACTTATTAGGCAAAAGAGAACCTGAAGTATATGGAAATGAAACCTTTGAATCGTATTTTGAAAAATTACAAGTTCAGTTTCCTAATGCTACACTTGAATATTTTCAAAGTAATATTGAAGGAGAAATTATTTCTAAACTACAAGAAACTGGTTTTAGCTTTGACGGAATTGTTTTAAATGCTGGCGCTTATACGCATACTTCTATAGGAATTGGTGATGCCGTAAAAGCAATTGCTACGCCAGTTGTAGAAGTACATATTTCTAATACGTTTTCAAGAGAAACTTTTAGACATCAATCCTATATTTCACCAAATGCAAAAGGTGTTATTATTGGTTTTGGATTGGAGAGTTATGAGTTGGCCTTGAGAGCTTTTGAGTAGCGTTTCACTTTGTTATTACACAGAGTTGCTCCGAGTAAAAGGAGATGCACCGAGGTTTTTATATGCTATGTGTGGAAGGAGAGTTTGAGAGAGCATTGCACTTGGTTATTACACTG
>JBILST010000217.1:0-3959 GCA_044371865.1 Flavobacterium sp. | reverse complement strand
ATCAGTATCCGCTTTAGTATAAGAATCGTGAGTGGGTTCAAAAGCCACTGAAACAAATTTAATATAATCTTGTAAATAGCGAGAGAAAAAAACATCTGTTCCTAGTTGTAAAGCGCTTTTTCTGCCAATTCGTTTATCTGCATATAAACCAATATGGTAAAACTGACGTTGCCCTAAATGCGGAATAGGTCCTTCTGAAATTCCTGTTCTAAATGCTATATTGTATTTTATTTTTTCCTTATAAGTTTCCCTAGCTGGTAAGGAATCTATAATAAATTCTTGTTTGTCTGCAAAATTATAGCTTAACCCTACATTAAAAGTAAACGTGTTAATGCCGCTATTTGGCGATTTAAACCTACCATTCGAAAAATGTGTTAACATAAAACCTGCTTGAAATCCAATTTTATCAATAATATTTTCCTTTTTATACTGTAATAAAAAGTAGTTATTATCCATTATTTTGGTTCCAAAAGCATTGTTTTTGTTATTGGTTTCCTTATCGTAAGGATTTGAAGTCATTCCGATTCCTTGTGAAATTCGAAGCATTAACTGGCGATTAAAAAAATAAAAATTATAATGAACACCAACGGCTTGATTAACTCCTAAGTAACGATTTTTGAAGTCTAAATAATGATATGAAATTCCGTAGTCTGGATAGTTATAAACTTGTTGCCACTCTTTTTTACCAAATGTTTTCCAGTTATAACTCAACATAAATCCATCTGGATGGCCTGTTATTAAATGTCCAATATCATCTGTATGTTTATATACATTTCCTCTAAAAAGTTGAACATCTAAATAAGTAGCTGCTTTTTCTTGAGAAAAAGAAAGGAAAAAGGAAAAACAAAAAATAAGGATTTGTTTCTTCATAACGCTACAATTGATTTAAACAGGAAATTAAACTAGTTTGCCACTCTTTTATTTCAATATTAAATGTGCTTTTTAATTTCGTTTTATCTAAAACACTATAGGCAGGTCTTTTAGCTGGTGTTGGATAGGCTGTTGTTGGAATTGGTTTTAAATCTATACTAATATTACTTTGCGAAAATATTTCTTTTGCAAAATCATACCATGAACACTTCCCTTCATTTGAAAAATTATAAATTCCAAAAGATGATTGACAATTGGATGATTGTAATATTTTTATCAAAACCTCAGCTAAATCAACAGCATTTGTTGGTGTTCCAATTTGGTCTGCAACTACAGAAAGACTATCTCTTTCAGATGCTAATCGCAACATCGTTTTCATAAAATTGTTTCCAAATTGAGAATATACCCAAGAAGTTCTTATAATGAAATGTTTTTCCCAATTTGCCTGAATTCCTTGTTCGCCTTGTAGTTTTGTTAAACCATAAACACCACTTGGAAAAGGGATATCGGTTTCTGTAAGTCCCAAATTACTTTTTAGTGGCAATCTAAGTTCTCTATCATAATAGGCAATTCCTTCTGAAAAATAGGCGTCAAAAACAAAGTCAGTAGAAATATGAATTAAAATAGTATTCTGTTTTTTACAGATAATTGCTAAGTTTTCAGGTCCATTTGCATTAATATCAAAAGCTTTTTTTGTTTCACTTTCAGCTTTATCAACTGCTGTATATGCTGCAGCATTAATACAAAAATGTGGTTGATAGGTTGAAAAAACAGCTTGACAATTTTCTAAATTAGTAATGTCTAATTCAGAAGAAGAACAAAACACAAAATCTATTTCAGGATATTTTCCAGAAATAGATTGAATAGCTTGCCCGAGTTGTCCATTAGCTCCTGTTACAAGTACTACCATACTTTTTTTGCGTTTTCAAGATTAGGTAAAATTTGATCTTTTTCAGAAATTATTAAATCTTGGATAGGAAAATTCCAATCGATATTAACGGTTTTGTCATTATACATTAAACCTCCTTCAGATTCTTTATTATAAAAATTATCACATTTATAAAAGAAAGTAGCTGTTTCAGATAATACTAAAAAACCATGGGCAAAACCTCTAGGCACAAAAAATTGCTTTTGATTTTCTGCCGATAACAAAATAGCTTCATATTGGCCGTATGTTTCTGATTCTGGACGTATATCTACCGCAACATCTAAAACTTCGCCTTGTAAAACGCGAACTAACTTTGCTTGAGCATACTCACCACATTGATAATGTAGTCCTCGTAAAACTCCTTTTGTAGAAAATGATTGATTATCTTGAACAAAATGAACTTCTTGACCAACACCTTTTTGAAACGTTTTTTCATTAAAACTTTCCATAAAATAGCCACGTTCGTCTTTTATTACTTTTGGTTCAAGGATAAAACATCCTTTCAGTTTTGTTGCGATAAAATTCATGCTTATTCTTTAATCAAACTCATTAAATGTGTACCATAACCACTTTTTAATAATGGTTCAGCTAATTTTTGCAATTGTATAGCATCAATAAATCCCATTTTATAAGCAGCTTCTTCAATAGCTCCAATTTTTAAACCTTGACGTTCTTCTATAACTTGTACAAATTGTCCAGCTTGCATTAAAGATTGAAACGTTCCTGTATCTAACCAAGCGGTTCCTCTATCTAAAATGCTTACTTTTAATTTTCCTTGTTTTAAATATTCTTTATTAACGTCTGTAATTTCTAATTCGCCACGAGGACTTGGTTTAATATTAGCAGCTATTTCTACAATAGAATTATCATAAAAATAAATGCCAGGAACGGCATAATTTGATTTAGGCTCTAATGGTTTTTCTTCTATAGAAAGTACATTTCCTTCGGTATCAAAATCAACCACACCATAGCGCTCTGGATCATGAACATGATAAGCATAAATGATTCCTCCTTCTGGATTATTGTTAGCCTGCAATAACTCCGCTAAACCTGTACCGTAAAAAATATTGTCTCCTAAAACCAGCGCTACTTTATCTTTTCCAATAAAATCTTTTCCAATAATAAAAGCTTCTGCTAATCCGTTTGGGTCTTCTTGTACCGCATATTCAAATTTACAACCTAAATTTTTTCCATCTCCTAAAAGTTTTTGGAATAAGGGTAAATCATGCGGTGTTGAAATAATTAAAATTTCGTTGATTCCTGCCCACATCAATGTTGATAATGGATAGTAAATCATAGGTTTATCATAAATAGGCATCAATTGCTTACTCACCGCTAATGTTAACGGATGTAAACGAGTTCCTGAGCCTCCGGCTAATATAATTCCTTTCATAAGTTTTGTTTATTTTGTTTAAAGTTTCAGGTTTCAGGTTGGGCTAACTTGAAACAAAAATAACTTTAAACTTGAAACTTTTTAATGTACCACTCGATTGTTTTCTTGATTCCCGACTCAAAATTTTCATCGGCTTTCCAACCTAAATCATTTTCAATTTTAGAAGCATCAATTGCATAACGTAAATCATGACCTGGTCTATCTTTTACAAATGTTATTTGATCTTGATATTTTCCGTTTGATTTAGGTTGTAGTTCATTTAAAATAGAACACACTGTATCTACAATGTATAAATTATTTCGTTCGTTTCTTCCACCAATATTGTAGGTTTCTCCTGCTTTTCCTGTTTTGAAAGCTAATTCAATTCCTTTGCAATGATCTAAAACATATAACCAATCGCGTACATTTTTACCATCGCCATAAATTGGAATAGTTGAACCAGAAATAGCTTTACGAATGATGGTTGGAATTAACTTTTCATTATGTTGTTTAGGCCCATAATTATTAGAACAATTAGTGGTAACCACATTCATTCCGTATGTGTGGAAATAACTTCTCACAATCATATCGGAACCTGCTTTTGAAGCTGAATACGGACTATTTGGTGCATAAGGAGTGGTTTCTTCAAATAAACCTGTTTCGCCTAATGTTCCATAAACCTCATCAGTAGAAACGTGGTGAAAACGCGAATTTTCAAATCCAGCGTTGTATTGATTAGGAGCCGACATCCAAAGTTTTCTTGCCGAATCTAACAAATTAAATGTTCCT
>JBILST010000039.1:0-13464 GCA_044371865.1 Flavobacterium sp. | reverse complement strand
AAGCAGCACAACGTGCTATTTTAAATGAAGATAATATTTTATTGCTTTCTCCAACAGGTTCGGGGAAAACATTAGCGTTTTTATTGCCTATTTTTCAATTATTAGAAGAAGAGGTGAAAGGCGTGCAATGCTTAATTTTAGTACCTTCGCGCGAATTAGGTTTGCAAATTGAACAAGTTTGGAAAAAAATGGGCACGCATTACAAAGTCAATATGTGTTATGGTGGCCATTCGATTGATATTGAAATCAATAATTTGAGTAATCCACCAGCGCTTTTAATTGGAACACCAGGAAGAATTGCCGATCATTTAGACCGAGGAAGTTTTGCTACCGATAACATCAAAACCTATGTTTTAGACGAATTTGATAAATCGTTGCAATTGGGTTATCATGAGGAAATGTCTTATATCATTGGAAAAATCACTAGAGCTAATAAACGTATCTTAGTTTCTGCGACTTCTGGTGTGGAAATTCCGAAATATACCAAAGTAATTGATCCGAAAGTAATCGATTTTATTCCGAACCAAAAACAGAACGATAATTTAGATGTTCGCATCGTATTTTCGAAATCCAAAGATAAAATTGATTCGTTGTTTCAGTTGATTTGTTCTTTAAATTCAGAAGCGGCTATAATTTTTTGCAACCACAGAGAAGCGGTAGAACGCATTCATGAAATGTTAACACAAAAAGGCATTATTTCCACCTATTATCACGGTGGATTAGATCAAGACGAGCGTGAACGTGCTTTGATTCAGTTTAGAAATGGAAGTGTTTCGTATTTGATTACAACCGATTTAGGCGCACGTGGTTTGGATATTCCAGAAATGAAACACGTAATTCATTACCATTTACCCGCAAAAGAAGACGAATTCACCCACAGAAACGGAAGAACTGCTCGTATGTTAGCAACAGGAACTGCATACGTATTGATTCACGAAACCGAAAAGAAATCCGATTATTTTGATTATGGCAAACGTCGATTAGATGTTTCCAATGCGAAATCATTGCCTAAAGCTCCATTGTATCAAACGCTTTACATCAGCGGAGGAAAGAAAAACAAGTTGAATAAAATTGATATAGTAGGTTTCTTTTCGCAAAAAGGAAAATTAGAAAAAGACGATATTGGATTAATCGAAGTCAAAGATTTTATTTCGTTTGTAGCGGTGAAATATCCAAAAGTAAAATCGTTATTGCAAAACATCAAAGAGGAGAAAATGAAAGGGAAGAAGTATAAAATTGAGGTTGCGAGAAAAGTTATTAAGAAAGAGGAGGAGGAGGAAGAAAACCATCCGAAATTTACGTCACGTAAAGAGAATAATAGGAAATAGTGCTTTATTTCAATTAAAAAAGAGATGAATTAGTTTTTTGTCATTCCGACGCAAGGAGGAATCACATAACGTAGATTGAATTATGAGATTTCTCCTTGTGTCGAAATGACAATGTATTGATGTGAATTTAGGATAAAAATGAATCTAAACTGCCCACTTTGCAATTCCAATGCAACGCTTTTTTGCGATAAACCAAAGCATTTGTTTTATAAATGCAATACTTGCGATGGAATTTTCAGACCAAAACACACTTTTTTAACCGCTGAAGAAGAGAAAGCACACTACGAAAAGCACAATAATGATGTTTTTGACGAGCGTTATCAAGCGTTTGTTTCCCCGATTGTTAATGCTGTATTACAAGATTTTTCTCCAGAAGCGAAAGGTTTGGATTTTGGATCTGGAACAGGTCCGGTGATTGCAAAAATGTTGATTGATAAAGGTTTTCAAGTGCAGAATTACGATTTGTTTTTTGCGAATGAACCATCATTTTTAAACCAAAAATACGATTATGTTTCCTGTTGCGAAGTAATGGAACATTTTCATCAACCTTACGAAGAATTTGAATTACTGAAAAGCTTATTGCTTCCGAAAGGAAAATTATACTGCAAAACAGAAGTTTTCAACAACCAAAAACCTTTTGAAAACTGGTATTACAAAGATGATTTTACCCATGTTTTTATTTACCAACCCAAAACCTTGGAATGGATACAAAAAAACCTCCGATTTTCGAAGGTTTTTGTTTATGATAAACTAATTGTATTTGAAAATTAAAACTATTCTTTAACTAATTTAAGAGTAGCTTTTGAATTATCTTCATTTTTAAGTTTCACAAAGTAAACGCCAGTTGATAAATTCACTTCTTCATTTATAACACTAACGTTAGTATACTTTTTATTAAAGATAGATTTTCCAGAGATATCAAAAATTTCTAAGTCTATATTTTGATAATTCTCAGTTAAGTTAATCTTTAAAATGTCTTTAACAGGGTTTTGCGCCAATTTAATATTGTTTTGAAAAGCAAAATCACTAGTGCTTAAAGTTTCATTTAATGTGCGTGTAGTAGCTGCTGTAGGTTGGTCACCACCAGTTCCTCCAGTTCCATTTACTGCATTTCCTACAAAATAAAAAGTAACTGCACCATTTCCTGCAGAAGGAGCAGTCCATTTTGAAGTAAAAGTAGAAGTTGTACTTCTAATGTTATGCTCAAAATAACTTCTGCCACTTACAGGGGTTATTCGTGCATTTGATGAAGGTGTTGAAAAAGTACCTGCTGCTGTATTATTTGAAAATAAAGCAGTTGCTTGCATACCATAACCACCAGGTGTTCCACTAGAATTAGTAATAGTAAATGATAAGTTATATTCTACACCAGCAACATAACTCGTAATTGGATTACCTGAATTATCTGTAATGTTTAAAGTTATTGAAGGAGAATAAGAACCTCCACCGTGGCAATTTGCACATGTTCCACCTGAACTTGGACTACCAGTTAAATCTCCTAAACCATTTGCTGCAGCACCAGAAGATCTGTAAAGAATATTGTGATGGTAGTTTTTTGCTGAATAATATTCTGATGTGTTTTCGGAATTTTTAAAACTCTGAAATAGTAAAAACAATGTTAATACTGTTGTAATGGAAAGTAATTTTTTCTTCATAAATTTTTTATTTTATTTGCTCATGGTATAAAGATATAAATTTTAATTAAGTTAAAATTAATAAATTATAAAAAACCAATTTAATTATTAAAGAAAAGTTGCTAGTTTTTGAAAAATAATCTATTTCTTATCCAAAACCGATTCCGGAACTAATTTAGAAATATCACCGCCGTTACGTAATACATCACGAACAATGCTTGAAGAAATAAACGAAGTTCGAGCTGCTGTTAATAAGAAAACTGTTTCAATTTTCGACATTACACGATTGGTATGCGCAATAGCTTTTTCGAATTCAAAGTCGGCCGGATTTCTTAATCCGCGTAATATGAATTCTGCGTTTTCTTTTTTACATAAATCGATAGTCAAACCAGAGTAAGTGATGACTTTTACTTTAGGTTCGTCTTTGAATGCTTCTTCGATAAAGCGTTTTCTATCTTCTAATGAAAACATGTATTTTTTTTCAGCATTAACGCCAATCGCTACAATAACTTCATCAAATAAGGAAACGCCTCTTTTAATAATATCGTAATGCCCGTTGGTAATGGGGTCAAATGAACCAGGGAATATTGCTTTTTTCATAGTTAGTTTATTTCAAGACAACTTATTTCAGCATACAATGGATTTGAAATAAAATCGATTATAATTTCTTTTTTTTGTTGAAGGATTTCAATGATATTTTTAGTAGTAGTATTACCAGTTCTAAGCCATATAATTTTTGGAGGATGACCTTTTAAATTCGATATTTCAAAAAAATCACTATCAAAAGTAACGATTGTATAGTTGTTTTCTTTGGCAAACTTCCAAATTTTGTCATCAGAAAATCCTTCTAGTCCTAATTCTCTAACTTGTTTAGAATTTGGAAATAAAGTTTGGATTTTCTGAACTATCCGAAAGGATATATTTTGGTCGAACAATAAACTCACGATGCAACTCTAATTTTATGTTCTTTATCGGCTGCATAAGCTAAACATGATTTAATTTTATCTTCTGACAATTCTGGAAAATCAGAAATAATTTCATCAATAGTCATTCCGTTAGCCAACCAATTTAAAACGTCATAAACTGAAATACGAGTTCCTTTTATGATAGGTTTCCCAAAACGAATTTCAGGTTTGATTTCGATATATTCTTGATAATTTATCATATTTTATTTCTTTAAAGCCAATTCAATAGCATTTTCAAACAATTCTGGTAAAGAGATTCCGGCCTCGCGAGCTTGTTGTGGTAAAATACTTTCGGTAGTTAAGCCTGGAATCGTATTCATTTCTAACATGTGCGGTTCATTGTTTACGATAATGAATTCACTTCTCGAAAAACCTTTCATTTTCAATACTTCGTAAGCTCTTTTGGCAACCGTTTCAATTTTTACTTTCAATTCATCTGAAATTCGGGCTGGTGTAATCTCTTTAGATTTCCCTAAATACTTTGCTTCGTAATCGAAAAAGTCGTTTTCGGATACGATTTCGGTAATAGGTAAAACCGTAATCGTTCCTTTATAATTGATTACTCCAACAGAAACTTCTGTTCCATCCAAGAAACTTTCAATAATGATTTCGTCGTCTTCTTTGTAAGCGTTTTCAATGGCTGGCAAAAATTCTTCTCTAGTTTTTACTTTCGAAATTCCGAAACTCGAACCCGATTTATTTGGTTTTACGAAACAAGGTAAACCTACTTTCGCTAAAATGGTATCTACGTTAATTTCATCACCTAAATTCAAATAATACGATTCAGCTGTTTTGATTCCGTAAGGTTTTAAAACCGACAACATATCACGTTTATTGAACGTTAACGCGGCTTGGTAATAATCGCACGAAGTTTGAGGAATATTCAATAGTTCAAAATAGGCTTGCATCAAACCATCTTCGCCCGGAGTTCCGTGTATCGCATTAAAAACCACATCAAAATTGATTTTTGAACTATTAACCGTTACTGAAAAATCGTTTTTATCTATTGGGAATTCGGCATCATTTTCGTCCACATACACCCATTTTTCCTTGAAAACATGAATGCGATACGGATTGAATTTAGCACGGTTAATGTTATTAAATACTACATTTCCGCTAGTTAACGAGATTTTGTACTCGCTTGAGTAACCTCCCATGATAATGGCAACGTTTTTCATTTTGAAATTCTAAAAGTGATACACAAAATTACATTATTTATTGAGATTTTAAGTGCTTTTATTTGTTTACCAAAGAAATATTTTTCTACATGTGTCGTTTTAAAAGTGTGAAGAAATCAAAATGATTTGCTTCGTTATTTCTTTTTGAATTTTATATCTTTGTCAAAATATCATTTTGTATGAGTTTAATTAAATTTTTAACAAGTCGAACTTTTTTTATTCAAGCTTTTTTAGCAATTGCTATTGTAGTGGTTTTTACATTTTTAGTGATTCAGTTTTTAGATTTCAGAACCAATCATGGTCAGGAAATTAAAGTGCCTGATTTATCAAAAATGAAATTAGAAATTGCCGAAGAAAAACTAAGCGAATTGGATTTAGAAGTATTTTTATTGGATACGGTAGAATTTAATGCCGATTTTCCTCCGTTTACCATTTTAGAGCAAGATCCAAAAGCAGGAAGTTTGGTAAAAGATGGAAGAAAAGTGTATGTGAAATTAAATGCTGGTGAATTTACAAATATTACAATTCCTGAATTTAAAGACAAAACGTTCCGACAAATTTCGGCTACTATAAAATCATTAACTTTAAAAGAAGGTAAAATCACCTATAAACCGCACATTGCTAAAGATATTGTATTGCAAATTTATCAAAACGGGAGAAGACTAAGAGCAGGTGATAAAGTGAAGAAAAACTCAACACTTGATTTTGTTTTAGGCGATGGTAAAGAAGTATTTAATGAAGAGACTTTTAGTTCGGAAGAACCTGCTGATACCTTACCACCAGCAGAAGAAGGTGTAACAGAACCAGTAGAATTTAAAGAAGATAATGGCGGATTATAAAGTTGAAACGGAATTAGAAGACGAGTTATACGAACATCATCGATTTGAAGCCAGTAAAGGACAATCGTCCTTGCGTGTGGATAAATTTTTGATGAACATGATTGAGAATACCACCCGAAATAAAATTCAACAAGCTGCAGAAAATGGTTCTATTTTAGTGAACGATGTTGCGGTAAAATCCAATTACAAAGTAAAAGCAGGTGATGTTGTGCGTTTAGTATTGGCACATCCCACTTACGAGCAATTGTTAACACCTGAAAATATTCCGTTGGATATTGTGTATGAAGATGATCAATTGTTGGTAATCAATAAACCAGCTGGAATGGTAGTACATCCTGGACATGGGAATTATTCAGGAACTTTAGTGAATGCGTTAGCGTATCATTTTGAGAATTTACCAATGAATAGTTCTGAAAGACCAGGATTAGTGCATAGAATTGATAAAGATACAACCGGTTTATTGGTTGTAGCCAAAACAGAACTAGCGATGGCTTATTTAACAAAGCAATTTGCTGAAAAAACTTCGGAGCGAGAATATGTTGCTTTAGTTTGGGGAAATATTGAAGAAGACGAAGGAACTGTAGAAGGAAATATTGGTCGACACGATACCAACCGAATGCGAATGGCTGTTCACGAAAGTGATGAAAAAGGAAAACCAGCGGTAACCCATTATAAAGTTTTAGAGCGATTTGGTTATGTAACGTTAGTTTCTTGCCAATTAGAAACAGGAAGAACACATCAGATTCGTGTTCATATGAAACATATTGGTCACACGCTTTTTAACGACGAACGTTATGGAGGCGATTCCATATTGAAAGGAACTACTTTTACCAAATACAAGCAATTTGTAGATAATTGTTTTAAAGTATTACCAAGACAAGCATTACATGCTAAAACATTAGGATTTGAACATCCAATATCAAAAGAATTTTTACGTTTTGACACACCAATTCCTCAAGATTTACAGGAATGTATTGAAAAATGGAGAGTGTATTCAAAAGCACAAACGTTTACAGAAGAATAAATAAAAAGCCCCAAGTTTAGACTGCACCCAAAAGTTAGACACTATTTGGGGCTTTTTTTATTTACCAAGTTGTAATTTCTGCATTTGGCGTTTTAAATAATTTAGTAAAGTAAGTGTCTAAGCACTGTAAATTAATTAAATTTTTCTTAGTCGTGTGAAATGTGCTTTGACCCATTCGTAATACATAATTTTCTAATCTGTTGTTTTCGTTAGTTTCGCCTTCACCCTCAAAAACTACATCTGTAACAGTTATTAAATATTTATCTTCTTTTAATTCTATTTTAAAAAGTAAATCAAAAGATTGTTCAAAATACCAGCCACCATCTTTACAATCACAATTTAGTGCAGTTCCATTTCCTGTATTATCCTCTTTGTTTACAGAAATTTTATTATGGTTTTTGTCAATTAGATTCAGAATGTCAGTTTCTGAAGTTTTATAAGCTAATTGCCAACTGACTTCTTTTCTTTCTGCTTTAAAATGATGATCTTGGGCAAAAGTAATTTAAGAAACTAAAAATAATAACCAGACAATTTTTTTCATTTTTTTATGTTTATTACCCAAATTTAATCATTTTAAAATAGTGTGCCAATTAATTAAATGGATTAGCCCATTTTGTATTGGTATAAACATCGGTTCCAGAAAGTGTTTTCAAAAAAGCAATCACAGCATTTACCTCAGTTGCCGTTAAATTCAACTGTTGTCCAACTCCACCTGGGGTTAATCTTGGATCTAAATTATTATTTCCTGGAGCTAAGTTTATTGCACCATAATGTCCAATAGCAGTTTGTAAATCTGTTATAACTCCAGTATGCATCATTGGGCCGTTGGTAGCTCCATCGGTTCTAACTAAATCTCTTAAAGAAGGAGCTCTTGTATTTCCAATATCAATTCCAGTGCCTGCAATTGTGCCAATAATTCCGTTATTTAAAGTATTAGGATCTATATCAAACTCGGGAGCTCTATGACAACCAGCACAACCCAAACCTCCAGAAGTTCTTACGCCACTAGCATTAAAAACAGGTGCTGTTAAAAATAAATTTTTACCTTGGTTTTCTTGTGCTGTAAAATTTGAGAAAGGTTGTCCGTCATTAGCCGCTAAAGCTCTTCCTGTATCGTATTTTGAATCGAAAGATTGAATGCTTCTAATAAACTGAGCCAATGCACTTTGAATTTTTACCTCTGTAATTTCTTCTGTGCCATAAACAAACTTGAAAAGTTCTTTGTAATAACCAATTCCATTTAATCTAGTAATTAAATTATCAAAGGTCATATCACCATTTTCACCACTAAAGCCCATTTCTCCATGATCTTTGATAGGCATGGTAGTTTGTGTTTCTAAATTTAAAGCGCGTTCATTCCAAAAGAATTTTGTTTCGGTAGCAAATCTAGAATTAATTAAACGCATCGAATGCCTTCCTGTTGTTCCATTTACACCTGTACTTGCCACATTGGTATCACTAAATGCAAATTCTTGCTTGTGGCAACTTGAACACGAAATAGTATTATTAGAAGACAAGTTTTTATCATAAAATAAAACACGACCTAAAGTAGCTCCTTTATCAGTAATTGCATTTCCTTGGGAATTATTTTTTGTAATATAAGGCGGAATGGTTTGGTTTGCATAATTTGCTAAATTATTTAAATCTAAAGAAGAACCAAATTCTGCTTCAACAAAAGGATAAGTTGTAATATCTTCATAATTATCATCTGAATTATTACTGCATGAAGTCAATCCGCAAATAGCTAATAGACTAAGAATAATTTGGTTTTTCATAAGATTAGTTTTAAATTTTGTACTGGTTAGACAACTAAAGTTAAAAAAGGTTTAATTAGAGGCTTGTTTTTTTTATACTTTAAAATATTCCTATATTTGGCCTTTATTTTAAACAAACTAACACAAATATTTACCATGAAATTATTAGAAGGAAAAGTTGCCATAATTACAGGTGCAAGCCGTGGAATTGGTAGTGGAATAGCAAAAGTTTTTGCAGAACAAGGTGCTAATGTTGCTTTTACCTATAGTTCATCTGTAGAATCAGCTATGGCTTTAGAAAATGAATTAAACGCTTTAGGAATTAAAGCTAAAGGATACAAATCAAACGCTGCCGATTTTAATGAAGCACAAAAATTAGTAGATGATGTAATTGCTGAATTTGGAACTATTGATGTATTAATCAACAATGCGGGAATTACAAAAGATAACTTATTAATGCGTATGTCAGAGGAAGATTTTGATAAAGTAATCGAAATCAATTTGAAGTCTGTATTTAATATGACAAAAGCTGTTCAAAAAATCATGTTGAAAAACCGTAAGGGTTCCATCGTAAATATGAGTAGTGTAGTAGGAGTAAAAGGTAATGCTGGACAAGCTAACTACGCAGCATCTAAAGCGGGTATGAACGGATTTACGAAATCAATCGCCTTAGAATTAGGTTCAAGAAATATTCGTTGCAATGCAATCGCTCCAGGTTTTATTGAAACTGAAATGACTGCTAAATTGAATGAAGATGTAGTAAAAGGTTGGAGAGATGCTATTCCATTAAAGCGTGGTGGTACTCCAGAAGATGTAGCGAACGTTTGTGTTTTCTTAGCTTCTGATATGAGTGCTTATGTAACGGGACAAGTTATTAATGTTGATGGAGGAATGCTTACATAAAAAAGTAATTAGTAATTAGTGAATAGTAATTAGATGGCTATTCACTAATTACTATTCACTAATCACTTAAAAAAAAATGACAACAAGTACAATCTTACTTCTCATATTATCAGTAATTTTTGCTGCTGGATTGTCGTTTTATCAATATTTATATAAAGTCAAAAATCAGTCGAAAGTGTATTGGTTTTTGGCTTTTTTACGTTTTGTTAGTCTGTTTTCTATCTTTTTATTGCTAATCAACCCAATTATTAGCCGAAAAATCAATGAAATTAAGAAAACACCTTTGCCTATTGTTGTGGATAATTCCAAATCAATTTCCGAATTAAAAGCAACGAAAGAAGCTTCTGAATTATATCTTAAAATTGCGGAGAATAAAGCGATTACCGAAAAATACGACGTACAATTATTTTCATTTGATGATGAATTTAAATCGCTTGAACAATTAGATTTTAAAGGCAATCAATCGCATATTGATGGTGTTGCTAAAAATTTAAAACAGTTATACAGAAACACAAATTATCCTGTAGTTTTGTTTACCGATGGAAACCAAACCATGGGAAATGATTATGTGTTCAGTTTTCAGGAAAATACAAGTGTTTTACCAGTTGTTTTAGGGGATACCACTACGGTTTTCGATTTGAAAATCAATCAAATTAACGTTAATAAATACGCGTTTTTAAAGAATAAATTTCCAGTTGAAGTATTCTTGCAATACAATGGCAATCAATCTATTTCAACCACTTTCGCTATTCAGAATGGCAATCAAACCATTCATAAACAAACGGTTAGTTTTTCGAAAGATAAAAGAGCACAGTCTATTTCTGTTTTGTTAAATGCAGACAAAGTTGGGATTGCAAAATATAAAGCCGTAATTTCTTCCAATATAAAAGAGAAAAACACGGTTAATAATGCCAAAAATTTTGCAGTAGAAGTTATTGATCAACGTAGTGAAATTGCTTTAATTTCCGCCATTAATCATCCCGATTTAGGTGTTTTAAAGCGAAGTATCGAAACTAATCAACAACGCAAAGTTTCCATCCTAAAACCAGATGAAGTAAAGTCATTACAGAATTATAATATTTTGGTTTTATATCAGCCAACCGCTTCTTTTAAAGCTATTTTTGAACAAAATAAAGCAGCCCAGATTAACACTTTTGTCATCACAGGAACTGCAACCGATTTTAATTTTTTAAACCAAGTACAAAGCGATTTGTTATTTAAAATGTCGGCTCAAAAAGAAGATTATTTGGCTACTTATGAATCGAACTTTAATTTGTTTTCGCAAGCTAATATTGGTTTTGAAAATTTTCCTCCTTTGGAACATAATTTTGGTACAATTTCAATAAAAAGTAACGTAAATACCTTACTTTCTGCTAGAATTCGAAATGTACAATTACCAAATCCATTGTTAACTTTTACTGAAAATGGAAGCAAAAGAAATGCTTATTTATTAGGTGAAAACATCTGGAAATGGCGCTTGGAAAACAACTTAAATAAAAAGTCTTTTGAAGATTTTGATTTGTTTACTGATAAAATTATTCAGTTTTTAGTAACAAACGCCTCAAAAAAGAATTTAAATGTAACGTATGAAAGTTTCTATAATTCAGGCGAAAGTATAGAAATTACAGCTGAATATTTCAATAAAAACTATGAATTTGACGACAAAGCTCAACTAACAATTCAAGTTATAAATTCTAAAACAAAAGCGACCAAGAAATACGATTTACTCAAAGCAACGAATTCCTATAAAGTTAATTTAGACGGTTTAGAAGCGGGAAATTATTCGTTTAAAGTAACAGAAAAGCAATCTAATTCGAGTTTTTCGGGTAGTTTTGAAGTCTTAGATTTTGAAATCGAAAAGCAATTCGTAAATCCTGATAGAAATAGATTAGAACAATTGGCTTCCAATACTAACGGAGCTGTTTTTTATCCAAACCAAATAGAGAAATTAATTCAATCGTTAATTGAAAACGAAAATTATATTCCAGTTCAAAAAGCAACTATCAAAAAATCACCACTAATTGATTGGATTTGGTTGTTGATTTTGGCAATAATTGCATTAGCTACCGAATGGTTTATTAGAAAATACAACGGATTATTATAAAAGGTTAATTACTATTTCTCTCATAAATTTAGATTCCTTGTTTAATAGTTGAATGCCTTCTTTTTCAAAAATATTTCCGTTATGATTCACATTGTCAGCCAATCCACACCAAGGTTCAATACACAAAAAAGGAGCGTTAGGCTTGGTCCAAATCCCTAAATAAGGAAATCCTTCAAACTGAACCGAGAGAACGGGTTTATTCTTTTTAAAAAGTGTAAGTTCGTTGGACTTCATATGTTTGAATACCAGAGCATCTTTTTCAAAAAGCGCATAATCTAAATTGATTTGTCCGTTTTCTGAATGTATTTTTTTGTATGAATTGTTAAACTGTTCATTTTCTAATTCATAGGATACAAATTCTTCTGTTGCATTAAATTGTAAGGAATAATCTGAAAACGAATCTTCAATGGTAAATGCAGGATGTGCTCCAATGGAAAATGGCATATTTACATTCGATTTATTTTTAACAGAATACTTCATTATTAATTCATTTCCGTCTAATTCATATTCCAATTGTAAATGAAACTCAAACGGATAATTTTTTAAAGTTTCGGAATTACTTTCTAAAACAAAAACAACAGAACTTTCGGTTTGATTCAGAATTTGAAATTCGAAATTTCTCGCAAAGCCGTGTCGTGGTAGTTCATATTTTTTATCAGCAATGGTGTAAGTGTCATTTTTTAATCTTCCTACAATTGGAAACAATATTGGAGACGTTTTGTTCCAATACATTTCATCAACCGTCCAAATGTAATTTTGGTGGTCTTTTTCTAAACGAATTAATTCGGCACCAAGAGAATCAATTGATGCCGAAATTTTAGTATTTGAAAGTGTAATTATCATAATTAATCTTCTGAAATTCCTTTCCAAGTTCTTATTACTTTGGATAAAAAGAAAAGTGTTAGAATTGATAAAATAAAGTTTAAACAAAACATATGAATTATATGATCTTTCATCCATTCATATAATGGCGACTCTGCATAACGCTGTAAACTGTAATTATCATAATAATTCGGTTTATTTGCTTCCAAAATTAAAAAGTAAACAATCGGAATAATTCCTATGAAAGACCATAAAAATAAATTCAATGCAATTCTACTGAGTTGTAAATTCTTTTTGTTGAAATATATTAAGAAGAAATAAAATATTATCCCTAGAATAGTAAATAAAATTAAATAAGCATACATATCTCCTACGCCTGTAATTGCTGTTAAAATACCGTATACAATGTTAATAACACCAGTTATAACAATTGCAATCAACCAACTTTTTCCTGTTGTAACACGAAAAGAAAAAATCAAAATAGACAATCCAAAGGCGCCATATAAAAATCCTAAAATCATTTCAATTTTGAAAAAGGAATCTGTGTGTGCTTCTGAAACCGTATCGTATTTATCTTTTAAAACATCTTGCTGTACAAAATATTTGGAGTATTTTCGTTCATCATTGCCTACTTTAGCAGCGTAGTCATAACTATTGTATGAATTATCGGTTTCATATTGTTTCAAATATGGTTGAATGTATAAAAATTCATCAAATTCTGGAGCTTTGTAAACAATTTCAAACCATTTATCCATATTTAAATTAGTAGCTAAATCATGTTCTCTAATCAAGCTTAAGTAATTGTCCATTAATTTTTTAACTTCAGCTTGATTGTCTTGATGTAACCAATTTTGAACTTGAATTTTATTTAACGAATCTTGTTCTCTTGAAATCACAGTGAATTCAAATGTAT
>JBILST010000216.1:0-3999 GCA_044371865.1 Flavobacterium sp. | reverse complement strand
ATTATTACAAGAAAACAAACCCATCAAGGCAACAATAGCAACTAATTTCTTCATTATTATTTTAATTTACTTACTAATTTAATACATTCCACCGCTTCTTTTACATCGTGCACTCTTAGGATTTTAGCTCCTTTTTGTATGGCAATCGTATTTAAAACCGAAGTTCCGTTCAAAGCTTCTTGCGGTGAATTTTCTAACACTTTATAAATCATCGATTTTCTTGAAATTCCAGCTAATAATGGCAACTCTAACATCGAAAACAACTCCATTTTATGCAATACTTCATAATTCTGTTCTAACGTTTTCGCAAAACCAAATCCGGGGTCGATTATAAGATCCGAAATCCCGAAACTTCTCGCCTTTTGAATGCGTTCCGAAAAATAGAAAATCATTTCTTTTACAATGTCTTCGTAATTCGTTAGACTTTGCATGGTTTGCGGATTGCCTCGCATGTGCATCATAATGTAGGGCACTTTCAAATCAGCAACGGTTTCCAACATTTTTTCATCTAATAAACCCGCTGAAATATCATTTATTATTCCTGCCCCATGTTCCACTGCAACCCTAGCAACATTTGCTCGAAAAGTATCTACCGATAAAATAATAGTTGGGAAATTAACTACCAATTCTTTAATTATTGGAACCAAACGTTTGATTTCTTCTTCTTCCGAAACAAATTCGGCACTTGGCTTGCTCGAATAGGCTCCAATATCAATAAAATCAGCTCCTTCCGACAGCATTTTATCTACTTGATGGATAATAGAATTGATTTCATTGTGCTTACCTCCGTCATAAAACGAATTGGGTGTCACATTCAAAATCCCCATTACTTTTGGCAAGTTTAAATCGATAAGTCTGCTATTACAATTGATTGTCATTTTATTTCTATATCTTTTTACTTTTGACTTTTCACTTTTGACTTAATTCATTACTTTTGGTAAAATTTCACACAAATATACAGTAAATAATGTCGAATACTTCTCAACAATATGATAAAGTTATAGCGGTTTGTCGCGATTTATTTTCCAAAAAAGCACATGATTACGGCACTGCGTGGCGTGTTTTACGTTTGCCATCCTTAACCGATCAAATTTTCATTAAAGCCCAAAGAATTCGTAGTTTACAAGAAAACGAAGTACGCAAAGTAGACGAAGATGAAACTTCAGAGTTCATCGGAATTATCAATTATTCAGCCATGGCTTTGATTCAAATGGAAAAGGGAATTGCCAAACAACCTGATTTATCGGCGGATGAAGCAATTAGATTGTATGATGAAAAAATCGCTACAACTAAAAGCTTAATGGAGAACAAAAACCATGATTATGGTGAAGCTTGGCGCGATATGCGAATCAGTTCTTTAACCGATTTAATCATTCAGAAATTACTACGCATAAAGCAAATCGAAGACAATAAAGGAAAAACATTAGTTTCAGAAGGTATTGATGCGAATTATCAAGACATGATTAACTATTCCGTTTTTGCATTAATTTTAATGGAAAACAAATAACAAGTCGTTAACACGATAGCTTTTTAGTAAGTTGTATTTTTATCAAAATTAAAAATTGAACATGAAGAAAGAAAACATAATTTGGATTTTACGCCTTATCATTTCAGCCTTATTTATTGTTTCTGCAGTAGCTAAATTATATCCGTCTCCCTATTTTGCAATTTCTACTTTTGAAGTGAAGCAATTGTATCCATTAGGATTTTCAGAAGGCATTGCACCCTATTTTTCAAGAATTTTAATTGGAATAGAATTTGCTTTGGGAATTTCGATTCTACTAAAAGATTACTTGAAAAAAATTACGATTCCGGCAACCATTTTATTGTTAGCCGTTTTTGTAATTCATTTAAGTTACACCACTTTTGTAAGCGGAAATGCTGGTAATTGTGGTTGTTTTGGAGAATTACTTCCCATGACACCGGTGGAAGCAATTATTAAAAACATCATCGCAATTGGATTATTAGTTTGGTTATTCAAATTACTACCTACGGATGGAAAATCGAATTTTTGGTTGTTGAAATCGGTAAGTCTAGGATGCGTTTTAGGACTTTTTATGTTAGCTCCTATTCGTCCCGTAGCAGAAGTTATTGAAGAACCAACTTCTGAAATTCAAGAAAATTTAGGAGTTGTAGTGGATTCAACTTCTCTGTTAAGTTCAGAAGAACCAGAAACTACAATCGCAAAAGATACCGTTAAAAAAGTAGAAGAAAAGAAAACCGAAGACGCTCCTAAGAAAGTAAAATCGGGTTACGAAAAATATTTCCCAGGAATTGATACTGATAAAAAGATTCTGTGCTACTTTGTTCCGGGTTGCGACCATTGTATGGATACTGCCAAAGAATTGAATGAAATGCGCAAAAAAGACAAGAACTTCCCTCCTGTTTTCGTAATTTTCATGAACGAAGAACCAGAGAAAATCCCAACATTCTTTGAATTTGCAGGCACTAAATTTCCTTATAAAATGATTGATGTAATTCCGTTTTGGACCGAATTAGGCAATGGAAGAGATACTCCGGGCGTGAAATATCTATGGAATGGAAACGAATTCAAATATTACGACGGAATTAATGAAAACAAATTCAATGGGGTTGAGTTCAAAAAATTAATTAAAAAACCGTATTCGGAATTAAAAAAATAAACTATGAAAAAATTATTCGTTTTAGCTACGATGCTAATTAGTACTTTAGGCTGTGCTCAAAAAGAGGAAACTACGTTTAAAAAAGAAGGTTTAGGAAATGTAATGGTTACCAAAGAAAACCAACCGATTACGTTTTCAGAAATTCTAAAAAAATACGAAGGAAAAACGATTGTAATTGATGTTTGGGCTTCTTGGTGTTCGGATTGTATCAAAGGAATGCCTAAAGTAAAAGCTTTACAAGAAAAATACCCAGAGGCAACTTACCTTTTCATTTCTATGGACAAAACGTACGAAGCTTGGTTAAAAGGAATTGAAAAATACGATGTAAAAGGCGAACATTACCTAACATCAGACGGAATGAAAGGTGTTTTTGGAAAATCGATTAATTTAGATTGGATTCCTAGATACATGGTAGTAGATAAAACCGGAAAAATTGCGCTTTACAAAGTAATTGAAGCCGATGATGAAAAATTAATTAAAACTTTAGAATCTTTAAAATAATGAGAAAAAATATCGTTGCCGGAAACTGGAAAATGCACAAAACTCAAAAAGAAACTGTTGCATTATTAGAAGAAATTATTGCAAAAAAAACAAATACTAGTGCTGAAATAATTGTTGCACCAACCTTTGTAAACCTATCAAAGGCAGTTGAAATTACAAATGGAAACGAAATTACAGTAGCGGCACAAAACATGCACCAAGCAGAAGGTGGCGCTTTTACTGGTGAAATTGCAGCTTCCATGTTAACCGATATAGGAGTAACAACCGTAATTTTAGGTCACAGCGAAAGACGTGCGTATTTTCATGAAACCGATGCTTTGTTAGCAAGTAAAGTAGATACCGCTTTAAAACACGAAATGCGTATAATTTTCTGTTTTGGCGAGGAATTAAAAGATCGTCAAATCAACAACCATTTTACTATTGTTGAAAATCAACTTCGCGATGGATTGTTCCATTTAGAAAAGAAAGATTGGGCAAATATCGTATTAGCTTACGAACCTGTTTGGGCGATAGGAACCGGAGAAACAGCTTCACCAGAACAAGCACAAGAAATGCACAAATTCATCAGAACATTAGTAGAAAAAGTGTATGGATTTGCCATTGCTGACGACCTAACTATTTTATATGGAGGAAGTGTAAAACCAGACAATGCCAAAGAAATCTTCTCAAAACCTGATGTAGACGGTGGCTTAATCGGTGGTGCCGCTTTAAAAGCTGATGACTTTTTAGCTATTGTGAATGGGTTTTAATTTTGTTAGAACACAAATAATACAGATTTTAATATGACTTTAATTTCTTAAATCAATATTAAAATCAAACCATAAAAAAACTCCGATTTTCATCGGAGTTTTTGTTT
>JBILST010000101.1:0-7821 GCA_044371865.1 Flavobacterium sp. | reverse complement strand
TTTATTGTGACCGTACCAACCCGCGAATCGTTTTAATTCTTTGTCGTTATGATGCTTTTCATGAACAAAAAAACCAGATGCATTTCCAGGACCAGAATTCATATATTTATAACTACACCAAGCCGCAAAATCTACATTCCAATCGTGTAAATCTAACTTGATATTTCCAGCTGCATGAGCTAAATCCCAACCCACATAAGCGCCTTGTTTTTGTCCGGCAGCTGTGATGGTTTTCATGTCAAACACTTGACCTGTGTAATAATTTACTCCACCTATTAACACTAAAGCCAATTCGCTTCCTACTTCCTCAATTTTAGCCAAAACATCTTCCAAACGAATATTGGCTTCCCCTTCTCTTCTTTTAATTTCAACTATAGCATCTTTTGGATCAAAACCATGAAATTTTACTTGACTTTGAAACATATATTGATCACTTGGAAAAGCTTTTTCTTCGCAAATAATTTTATATTTCTTAGGTGTTGGATTATAAAAAGACACCATTAATAGATGTAAATTAACTGTTAAAGTATTCATTACACCAACCTCAGAAGGCTTTGCTCCTACCACTTCACTTAATGGAACAGCAAATCTTTCTTGATAGTCCCACCAAGGTTTGTCTGAATAAAAATGACCTTCTACTGCCATATTTGCCCAATCAGACATTACTTCATCTACATACAATTTAGTTCTTTTAGGTTGTAATCCTAAAGAATTTCCTGTGAAATAAATTACCTGTTTTCCGTTTACTTTTGGAAAATGAAATTCATCTCTATACGTTCTTAATTCATCATTTGCATCTAAACTTTGAGCAAACTCTCGGGAATTTTTAAAAATCATTATACTATTGGTTGTTTGGATGGTAAAAGTAGACAAAAGTTACAAAGCAGCAAAACCTTAAATTTTGTTTTTTTTGATTTCAGTGAATAAAAAAATCCCGAAATAATTCGGGATTTATATCAGATAAAAAGAGACAATTAAATAATCAACATAGCGTCTCCATAAGAATAGAAACGATATTTTTCTTTAACAGCTTCCTCGTATGCTTTTTTCATTAAATCATGTCCGCAAAATGCAGAAATCATCATAAGTAATGTAGATTTTGGTGTATGAAAATTTGTTATCATACAATCTGCTAAACTAAAATCATAAGGAGGATAAATAAATTTATTGGTCCATCCTTCATAAGGATTTAAAGTTCTTTGAGATGAAACAGAACTCTCCATTGCTCTCATTGCAGTAGTTCCTACGCAACAAACTTTTTTCTTTTTAGTTTTAGCGTTGTTAATAATATCACAAGCCTCTTGAGAAATTTTCATTTCTTCAGAATCCATTTTGTGTTTTGATAAATCTTCAACCTCAACAGGATTGAAAGTTCCTAAACCTACGTGTAACGTAACTTCAGCGAAATCAATTCCTTTAATTTCTAAACGTTTTAATAAATGTTTTGAAAAATGTAGACCAGCAGTTGGAGCAGCAACAGCTCCTTCTTCTTTTGCATAAATTGTTTGGTAACGTTCCGCATCTTCTGGAGTTACTTCACGAGTAATATATTTTGGAATAGGAGTCTCCCCTAATTCTACTAATTTTTCTCTGAATTCTTCATAAGAACCATCATATAAAAAACGCAATGTTCTTCCACGAGAAGTAGTATTATCAATCACTTCAGCTACTAACGAATCGTCATCGCCAAAGTATAATTTATTACCAATACGAATTTTACGTGCTGGATCTACTAAAACATCCCATAAACGTTGTTCTGCATTTAATTCTCTTAATAAGAAAACTTCGATACGAGCTCCTGTTTTTTCTTTATTTCCGTATAAACGTGCTGGAAAAACTTTTGTATTGTTTAATACCATTACATCTCCATCATCAAAATAATCGATAACGTCTTTAAATAATTTGTGTTCGATTGTGCCTGTTTTTCTGTTCACAACCATTAAGCGAGATTCGTCACGATTTTCAGTAGGAAACTCAGCTAATAGTTCTTCTGGAAGATTGAATTGAAAATGAGATAATTTCATAAATAGAATTTAGAATTTAGAAATTAGAATTTAGAACAATAGTATTCTAAAAAACTAATCGGTTGCAAATATACGATTATGAAATAGGCGTTGTCAAGTAAAAAGCGGTTTATTTTATAAATACCACTGTTTACTGAACAACGCCCAAATCAAACTAAAAAAAACTACTTATTATAACTTACTCAATTGTTGTACTTTGTTGTGTATATCTTTAGATGCTGTTAGAATTAACGCACCTTTTTTTCCATTTTCGTAATAGTAAAGCTTTTCACCTTCTTCCATTTTAATGGTTGTGGTTGCTCCTTTGGTTAAAGAATAACTTCCGCCACTTCCTGCGTTGATGACTTTTACTTCATTATCCGTATCGTTTTTTATTTTGATATCAAATTTTTCAGCAATTGATTCTTCTTTAACATTTTTATTTGTTTGCTTTATTGATACTATGTTCATAGATAATAACCCAAAAGACAGAACAGCAATGATGATTATTTTTTTCATTATTTAATTACAATTTTTTTAGTAGCAATATTATTATCAGCATCTTGAATACGTACCATATACATTCCAGCAGCTAAATCAGAAATATTGATTTGTTTTTGATTTGAAGACAACACTTTTTGCCCTTGAATGTTATAAATTTCTACCGATTGAAGTTCTAAAGCAGTTTCGATATTTAGAACATCATTAACTGGGTTAGGATATAAGGCGACTTCTAGGTTGTTTTGAGTGAAATCTGAAGATGATAAGGTGTTGTTGTTGTATAAACTTGTAATATCGGCTTGTCCTAAAACATAATTATAGATTTTCAAATCATCAATGGCACCATTGAAATAAGTTGCTGTTCCGCTTTCGGTTAAGCCAAGCTTAAAGACATCTAAAGCATTTGCTGTATTAAAGGATTTTGCACCAGAACTAAATAAAACACCATTTTTATATACTGTCTCCGTACTTCCGTCGTAAGTACACACATAATGTACCCAAGTAGTATTTGTGTAGGTATTAGCAGTTTCTAAGTTAGCTCCTGCATTTGCAAAATACAATACTGTTGTTGGTCTTAATGCAAGTCCGTTTCCATTAGCAGAAGTCCCATAATGAAATATATAATTAATCTGACTATCGAAAACATTCGTTTTTGCCCATACTGAAATAGTTCTTGGATTGGCTCCATAAGGTAATCCAACTATTGTAGCTGAAGCTCCTGAATCATTAATATTAATGGCCCCGTTTGCGTTGTTATGTCTGTCTGTTGTAAATGAAGTACCAGCATTTGAAGCAAATGGACTATTTCCATTTATATTATTATACGTATTATCAAAACTATATTCTGCAATTGTTACAGGTGTAGTTACTACGGAAGTAAGAGTTGTGAAATTTCCAATTGTACTCACAGCAGTTCCAGCAGAATTTGTGGCTTCAATTTGGTAATAATATAAAGTATTTGGCAATATTCCTGATATTGAAGCCGAACCTGGAGTCACAGAACTTCCTGAAACTGAAAATCCAGCAACTTGACTTGATAAACTTCCACTGGTTAAACCATACCTAACTATTGATGTAGTAGCTCCATTATTTGCATTCAATGAATAGAATATCGTAGCAGAATTAGAGGCTACAGTTGAACTAATAGCAGAAATAGTTGGCAATGTTGCTGGAACAGGTGGTAATATTTTTCTAATTCTATGATTTCCAAATTCTGATACATATAAAATAGTATTAACAGGGTCAATTGTAATACCAACTAATGTATTAAAAGTTGCAACCGAAACATCTCCATCAGCTGAACCAGTACTTCCTGTTCCTGCATAGGTAGTAACCACTGCAGAGGGTGTAATTTTTCTAATTACATAGTTATAGGTATCTGTTACATATAAATTTCCTGCGTTATCAATGGCAATTCCGTTAAGACCGTTATTAAATCTTGCAGCAGTTCCCGTACCGTTTAAATATCCTTGTGTTCCTCCAGCAAAAGTAGTAACCTCTCCAGCTGGTGTAATTTTTCTAACTCTACAATTTTCACCTACATACACGTTTCCTGAGGCATCTACAGCAATTCCGAAAGGATAATCAAATTGAGCTGCAGTCCCAGTGCCATTTGTAAATCCTTGAGTACTTCCTGCTAGTGTAGTTACAACTCCTGCTGGTGTTATTTTTCTAATTCTATGATTATAAGTGTCAGAAACATATAAGTTTCCAGCCGCATCAATCGCTAAACCATAAGGTCTATAAAATTGTGCTGCGGTTCCTGTACCATCGGCAGTTCCTGAAGCTCCTCCAGCAAAAGTTGTAACAACCCCAGTAACTGTTATTTTTCTGATACAATTGTTTTCAGAATCACATATAAATGTATTGTTAAAACCATCTCTTGCTACGCCTGCAACATTCCCAAATTTTGCTGCAGCTCCAGTTCCATTTACAAAACCAAAAGTACTTCCAGCCAACAAGCCAGTTGAATTGTCTGAAAATATTTTTCTTACCTTATAATTTCCTTGATCAGCAACTACAACAGCGCCACCGCCATCAAAAGCTATACCATAAGGACTATTAAAACGCGCCGCGGTTCCAATTCCTTCAACATAACCCGAAGTTGAACCCGCCATTGTAGAAATTGTTTGCGCATTCCCAAAAGAAAATGCTAATAAAAAAATAAAGAGTAATTTAATTTTCATAATGTGTAGTTTTAAAATTTGATTCAAAAATACTTCCCCAATCTCATCTTACAGTTGATGAGTTTACCAAACCTAGTTTTCAGTTAACGAAAGTGTTCAAATAAAAAAACACCTCGAAAGGTGTTTTTCTGTTTTATGAAAATAATTGAATTAGTATCATAAAAATTGAAGAATACAAAACCAACAAGAGTATTTCCAATCTATATGCTTCCATTTTTGACTTAAAAAACTTCATGATTTTTTTATTTAATTACAATTTTTTTAGTTGCAATATTATTTTCAGCATCTTGAATACGTACCATATACATCCCGGCAGCTAAATCGGAAACATTGATTTGTTTTTGATTGGAAGACAACACTTTTTGACCTTGAATGTTATAAATTTCTACGGATTGTACTTCTAAAGTTGTTTCAATGTTTAAAATATCACGGACTGGGTTTGGGTATAATGCAACTTCTAAATTGTTTTGAGTGAAATCTGAAGATGATAATGTGTTGTTTGTGTATAAACTAGAAACTTGAGCTTGTGATAATGCATAATCGTAAATTTTTAAATCATCATATTCTACAGCTCCAATAGTATTTCCAATTCTAAATCCAATGGCATTACCGGTATTAAGCGTGGTGGTTTTCTGACCTACATAATTCCCATCAATGTATAGTTTTACGTTAGCTCCATCATGAGTCATAACTAAATGTCTCCAAATATTTGGCAAATAACTCCCTCCAAAATTATGATCTGTTGCATTAGACCATAAAACAACATTACCCGTTGTATTAATATAGTTTCCAAAATATTGATTATTTGAATTTGCGCCATAAACAAAAATTGCTGGCGTACCTGATGAAAACGAATCATTCTTATACCATAAAGAAACTGTACGTGAACTGTTACCTGTAGGCAAATTTGTTATTGTAGCCGAACACACAAAAGAAGAACTAGAGTTTACCCTCAAAGCTTTTTGACTTTCACCTACTCTATTATTAACAAAGGAACTACCCGGCGTACCAATAAATGGTGTATTGCCATTTACGTTAGTGTACGAATTATCAAAATTATATTCTGTTATGGGAGCTTCAGGAAAATCTTGAAACACTTTTGTGTTATCAAGACGAAAGGTATAACTTCCAGCAGTTGTAGAATACAAATAAAATTTAAAAGCCACATCAACTCCTGTTGGGATTGTTCCAGATGGAATTATTGCAGAAAGCGTTTGACAAGTATTTGTAAAAGTCGTTGCTGTTGTAATTGTTGTCCAATTACTAGTTGTGAAATTATAATATTGAAGATAAAAAATACCATTAAAAGATCCACTTCCACTACTATGCTTATAATCAGCAGAAACAGTAATTGAAGCTCCAGTAGATGTATATGTGGGAGTAACAATTTCAGCAGCAGAACCAAGTCCAAATGTTGTGAAATAAGCAGAATAAGCACCTGAACAAGAATTCGTATTGTTAAAAGAAAAATTAGTATTTACCCAACCAGATGGAATTGTTCCTGATTCAAATCCTTCGTTAAGATTTATTTGTGCATTCCCAGACGAGAAGGCGATTAATAACAATATTAGTAATTTTGTTTTCATAATTTTAGATTTTAAAGTTTAGATCAAAATTAAGTAGAGAAACAAATTATTTTTTTAGTCAGTTTACCAAATAAGGTTTTCGGTATACAAAAGCTATAAAACTGAAAAAACACCTCGAAAGGTGTTTTTCTGTTTTATGAAAATAATTGAATTAGTATCGTAAAAATTGAAGAATACAAAACAAACAAGAGTATTTCCAATCTATATGCTTCCATTTTTGACTTAAAAAACTTCATGATTTTTTTATTTAATTACAATTTTTTTAGTTGCAATATTGTTTTCAGCATCTTGAATACGTACCATATACATCCCCGCAGCTAAATCGGAAACATTGATTTGTTTTTGATTGGAAGACAATACTTTTTGCCCTTGCAAGTTGTAAATTTCAACGGATTGTAACTCTAATGCTGTTTCAATATTTAAAATATCATTTACAGGATTTGGATATAATTTTACTTCTAAATTATTTTGAGAAAAATCTGAAGAAGATAAAGTATTAGAAGTGTATAAACTAGAAACTTCTGCAGCTGATAGAGCGTAATTGTAAATTTTTAAGTCATCGATTGCCCCATCGAATGCTCCTGTTACAGAACCAAATGAGTTTCCTAAATAAAATAAATTAGTTCCTGATGTATACCATGTATACTGAGTATTTTGATTTCCATAAGCACCATCTACATAAATTTTTGCCACTTTAGAAGCATCAAAAGTAATTACAATGTGCTTCCAATTATTTACTGTTGTTGGATTAACAAAAGCTAAATTAGTATTATAAGTGAAATTATAAGTATTTGTTGCATTAAACGACCCTCCATATACATTGTTGCCAGAAGCTGATCCATAAGTAAAAAGTATATTATCGCTATTTACAGCAGCTGGTCTTATCCATAAAGAAATTGATCTTGGTTTATCTTCTTTAGGAATATTTGTTATATCGTCTCTATACAATCTTGATGAGTTAACTACTAAAGCACTATTAGGGTTGCCGAGTCTATCCGTAGTATATAAATGACTTGTAACAGATGGTGCACTAAAATCGGAATCGTTGGATTCATTAAATAACGAATTATTAAATTTATATTCGGAAATTAATGCTGGTGCAACACTGGTTGTAAAACAAGTAGGTGATGTTGTTGTTGTTCCGTTTATATTGGTTGCTCTAATTTCATAACAATAAGTTGTTCCTGGCGAAAGTCCATTTATAGTCACATAACCCTGATTTGCAGTATTTCCAGTAGTAGAAAATCCTGTTAATTGATTTGTTAATACAGCTTGACTAAATCCCCAATTAATTACCGATGTGGTGTTTGCAGAGTTTGCATTTAGCGAATAATGTATTGTAGCTGAATTAGTTGTTGGAGTTACAATAACTCCAGAAATTATTGGCGTTAAGGCTGCTCCGTTTGGTTGATTATGCAATTGCGTTACCTCGGCATCAGTTAATGCTCTGTTGTATATTTTTAAATCATCAACGTGACCGTAAAAACCATTCGAACCGTTGATGTTACGACCTAATCTGAATGCAGAACCAGGAGTATTCCATGC
>JBILST010000149.1:0-5724 GCA_044371865.1 Flavobacterium sp. | reverse complement strand
CTTTACTTCCAGAAGCAAGCATAGTACCATTATAATAAATTTTTGCGGTTGTACCATCATAAGTAGTTACAATATGAACCCATGTGTTTGCACCTATAGAATATCCATTTAAAACTAAATCGTTACCCCAACCATAATTAGTAACCGATGAGTTTTGAACCGAAAAACCATAAGCCTGATTGGTTGCATTAGTTCCGTAATTAAAAACCTGATTATCAACGGTTGATTGCGAAACTACCCAGACAGAAACTGTTCTTGCATTGTTTCCTTGCGGTAAAGAATTAAAATATGCTTCAATTCCTTGATTCTGAATAGTTAATGCGCTGTTTGCATTTCCGAACCTATCAGCTACAAAACTTGTATTAGTATTATTAGTAAAAGTAACATCTGCATTTTGATTCGTATAAGAGTTATCAAATCGAAACTCTTGCAATAATCCTGCTGTAACTTGTGCATTTGAATAGGTAAATACTAATAATAAAAGCAATAGTAAACGTGTTCTCATAATAATTTTAGTTTTAAAATTCGATTCAAAAGTATTTTAATTCGGTGCTTCAAAAGGAACGAGTTTACGAAAGTCTAGTTTCGGTTTACCAAATAATATTTCGTTAATCAAAAAGCAGGTTTGGTAAACTCAATAGTTATTTTAAAAGTGTATTTATTACATTTGTTTAAAATCATTTCATTTGCGTATATTATTACTCATATTTTTTCTTTTAGTATCGAATTTAGGTGTAGGCCAAAATCCGTATCACATCACTATTGATAAATCTTCAGGCTTGCCGTCTAATAGCGTATATGACATATTTCAAGACAGTAAAGGTTTTATGTGGTTTGCTACAGGTAAGGGTTTGTGTAAATATGATGGTACAAATTTTAAAACCTTTACAGCTGATTTTCAAACGTCAAAATCAGGTTCGTGTATAGCTGAAGATAGTTTTGGCAGAATTTGGTATGCCAACTTTGATGGCTTTTTGTATTACATAGAAAAAGGAAGTATTAAAGCGCTGCCTCAAAAAACATCGCTTGGATATCACCGCTTTGGAATTATTAAAAATGAACTATTTTTAATTCAGCCAGATGCTGTTTTGGTCTATGATTTAAAATCTTTAAAAGTAAAAGCAAAACATGCTCTTGGAGACAAAGAAATTCGTTTTTGTTATGCAACTAAAGATAAATTCTATGTTTTAGGTAATAACTTATATGAATTAGACCATAAAAATGAAATTAAAAAACATAGTTTACCTAAGAATTTTTACGCAGAAATTATTACTCCAATTATTAACACTTGGGAAGAAAAAATAATTATAAATTCAAAATCATCCGATAACTATTATAGTTTTGAAAAAGGAAAATTTCAAAAACACAAATTAAATAACCCAACTGAATTTACGCAAAACACAGCTATTACCGATGATGCTATATGGATTTGCACACCTAATGGAGTCCATAAAAACGATATACTTTCTAAAAACAACAAAACCTATTTCCTTAATAAAAATATTTCATTTGTTTACAAAGACAAACACAATAACTATTGGATTTCTACCTTAAATAATGGCGTTTTATTTGTTAAGGATTTTGCTTACAATTATATAGACCTCCAACCTAGACCTTTATCACTAACACTAGGTAAAAATGAAATTTTTATTGGTGCCGAAAAAGATTTGATTTACAAACTCAATTGTAGTAATCTGAAAACTGAAAAAATATTTGAAACTAAGAACAATCATTCTATCAGTCAAATTTATGCTGATACAGTAAACGATAAAGTTTTTTTTAATTCATTTAAATTCAATATTTTAAACAAGAATAATAAAATCACAAACGAATTTTCAATCGCCATAAAAGATGTAAAAAAAGTAGATCATAAATACTTTTCGTTTGCTGCAAGTGGTATTTTGGGTGTTTTTTATGTTGATGCAAAACAAAAAAGCAGTTGGGACAACATCTTTGAAAAAAATAAAAACAAAGCCTTTTCAGGATTTAATCAATCAATGCTTTTAATTAATACCAATGGAAAATCAACCGAATATAATGCGAAAACCAATACAATTTATTATGCTACTAACAATGGATTAATAGCCATAACCAATGATGGAAAAAGCAAGGAAATAAAATATAAAAACGAAACTTTATTCTTAATCAAAATTCAAAAATATAAAGAACAAATTATTGGATTATCGACTGCTGAAAAACTTTATACAATAAATAATAATAACGAAGTTAATCTCCTAAAGCTTCCCGCTTTTATTGCTAATGAAAAATTTAATCGATTTTTCATTAGGGGACAGTATTGTTATTTATTTTCAGAAAATGATGTTTACGAATTTGATTTTGAGACTCAAAACACTCAAAAGGTTTTATCATTAAGTAATGACATTGAAGCTACTGATGTAATTTTAAAAAACAATCAACTTTTTTTCGCTACTGCAAAAGGAATTGTAATTAAAAATCGAAAGGAAATTGGCGATTTTCCTAAACCAAAACTAATCATTAATGAAATCCAAATCAACGGAAAACGTAGAGAACTTAATCAAATAAGCGAATTAAATCCTGACGAAAATGATATCGCAATAAATTTTTCAACCCTGTCGTATATTCCAAACGAAAGTTATAGCGTATCCTATAAAATCAACAATTCAGCCTGGAGAACATTAGATTCAAACGATAAAAACCTGAATCTTTATTCTTTAGCTTCAGGAAATTACACCATTCAATTAGTCATAAATCACAATGATTCAAAAATTGATTTACAAACTTTACAATTCGAAATTAAAAAACCCTTTTGGTTAAAACCGTTGTTTTTAATAGGATTTAGTTTGATTTTACTGTTATTATTATATTTATTCTATAAGTTTCAGATTCGGAAAATCGAAAAAAGAAATCAACTTCTTTTTGAAAAAGTGAATTTGGAAAAAAATCTAAATCAATCGAAGTTAAAAGCCCTTAAATCACAAATGAATCCGCATTTTTTCTACAATGCATTGAATACTATTCAGTCGTTTATTTTATCCAACGACAAAAAACAAGCCATCAATTACTTATCGAAATTTTCAAATTTAACGAGAACGATTTTAGAAATGACAGAAAAAGAAACCATTTCTATTGCCGAAGAAGTAAAAACACTAGGGTTGTATTTAGATATTGAAAAAGCACGATTTGAAGAAGACTTTACATACAAAATTGATATTGACACCGCAATTGACGCAGAAAACAATAAAATTCCAACCATGCTTTTACAACCGTATGTAGAAAATGCTGTAAAACATGGACTGTTGCATAAACAAGGTAAAAAAATAGTCACAATCAGTTTCAAAAAAGAGGCAGAACATCTTATAGTTAGTGTAGAAGATAACGGAATTGGCAGACAAAAAAGCGCAGAATTAAATGCAATAAAAAATAAAAATCATATCTCTTTTGCCACAGAAGCTATACAGAACAGAGTAAATTTACTCAATCAATACAACCAAAAAAACATTTCAATTCAATATATTGACAAAACAAATTTAGGAAATCAATCAACTGGAACTATTGTTGTTTTTGAAATACCAATAACTTATTAAAAATGAAAGCAATAATTATAGACGACGAAAAAAGAGCAAGAGTTTCATTAAATTTACTCATCTTAGAATATTGCCCAAATGTTGAAATAGTAGCCGAATGTGAAAATCTTCCAGAAGGCGTTAAAGCCATTAGAAAACATAATCCTGATTTGGTTTTATTAGACATTGAAATGCCTGGGCATAGTGGCTTAGAATTACTAGATTTTTTTGACGAGAACGAAGTGAATTTTTCAATAATTTTCACAACTGCTTACAATGAATATGCACTGCAAGCTTTTAAATTTTCGGCAATTGATTATTTATTAAAACCCATAAATCCAGAACAATTAATGGATGCCGTTTTACGATTAGAAAAACAAAAGCAAAAACTTGAAAATTTTAAAATTTTAAAAGAAAACATACAGCAAGAAACGCTGACTAAAATTGCGGTTCCGTCTGGAAATTCTTTAATTTTTATAGACACTACAAAAATAGCACATATAAAAGGAGAAGGTGCTTACTCCGAAGTATTTTGTATTACCGGTGTGAAAAATTTAGTAAGTCGAAACCTGAAAAATTTTGAAGATATTTTATGTTCCGACAAACGATTTATGCGCGTTCACAAATCGTATATTGTTAACTTTGAACAAGTTGTAGCTTACAACAAATCTGATGGTGGAAGTTTAGAACTTAGCACTGGTTTACACATACCTGTATCGCCTGATAAAGCACAATTAATTTTAGAACAAATTCAAATTGTAAAACGATAAATATTTATAATTTTGCACCATTCGGGATGTAGCGCAGCCTGGTAGCGTACTAGCATGGGGTGCTAGGGGTCGCTGGTTCGAATCCAGTCATCCCGACTTTTTAAATTTCTTTTATTTGGAATCCAACTTTTTTTAAATCATTCCAAAAATCAGGATATGACTTTGATACTACTTCCGCTTCATTAATTCTTATTGGTACTATCAAAGCTAAAGGTGCAAATGCCATCGCCATCCTGTGGTCTTGATAGGTATTTACAGTAATATTTTCATTAATCTGATTTGAAGGTTTTAATGATAAACTTTCATTTGTAACTGAAACACTAGCACCAAGTTTGGTTAGTTCATTTTTTAAAGCCTCTAGTCGATCTGTTTCTTTAATTTTTAAAGTATGTAAACCTGTTAAATCACAACCTATACCTAATCCAAAACATGTTACCGCAATGGTTTGAGCGATGTCGGGACAATTGTTGAGTTGCGAGTTACGAGTTATGAGTTGCGAGTTATGAGTTGTTTTCTTTGCAATAGTTATTGAGTTATCAGAATTAAAAATAGTTTCAACACCTAAATCTTTATAAATTTCAACTAAAGCACTATCGCCCTGTAAACTATTTCCTTTATAACTCGAAAGTGTTACTTGAAAGCCAATCTCAGACAAGGCTACAATAGAATACCAGTAGGAAGCAGATGACCAATCAGACTCAACAGTTAATCGAGATGCTGAAACGAATTCAGCATGACAAACCGTAATTTTATTTCCAACAAATGAAGTTTCTACACCTATTTCATTTAGTAAAGCCAAAGTCATTTTAATGTATGGAATTGACGTTATTTCTCCTTCAAGAGTAAGTTCTAAACCTTTTTCGAGTTTGGGAGCAATTAACAACAATGCAGAAATATATTGACTACTTACATTAGCAGGAATCGACACTTTATTTTGAGTTAGCTTTTTTCCTTTAATTCGAATCGGTGGAAATCCTTCATTTTCTTCATAGGTAATTTCGGCTCCTAATTGTTTTAAAGCCTCCACTAAAATTTTAATAGGACGTTCTTTCATCCGAGATGAGCCCGTTAAAACAACTTCCGCCACGTCGGACAAGTCTTTACCTTCTTGAATAGCAAAAAAAGCGGTTAAAAATCGCATTGCTGTTCCCGCGTGATGAACGTCTATTAATTCTGAATTGTGAATTGTGAATTGTGAATTTAGCGCCTTTTGCATCACTTCTGAATCATCAGAATTAGAAGTGTTATCCAAAACTAAATTTGGATATAACGCTTGTAAAAGCAATAATCTGTTTGTTTCGGATTTTGAACCAGTGATTTTGATAGATACTGGATGTGGGATGCTAGATGACTGAAGTAACAAATTCATTATTTAGTAACAATTTTTAGTCCAACAATTGATAAAATTA
>JBILST010000215.1:0-4027 GCA_044371865.1 Flavobacterium sp. | reverse complement strand
TTAGGTCATAAAGTTTTTGAAGAGAAAAGGGAGTACAAGCCAAAGCAAAAACAAGAAGTCTTTTTTATAAAAGCTGCAAGAGGAGCTGATGGTTTAGGCGAACCCACATCAGATGGTTTTGTTGTTTTTAAAGGTTCAAAAGCTGCATTTACAGTTGTAAATTCTATGACTTCAAATTTTATTAAACTTAGAGATAAATTAATTGAGGATCAAATTCTTTTAAATATAGGTGAATCTTTTGAGTTCTCTGAAGATTATATCTTTAGTAGTCCATCAACTGCAGCTGTAATTGTTATGGGAAGAAATGCAAATGGCTTGACAGAATGGAAACTTAAAAGTGGCAAAACTTTAAAAGAATTTGAAAGCAACGAAAAGTTGAAATAAGCATAATATAATTTTATAACTAATCATGAAAACAGAAAAAGCACTATCAATAGTATTTATTATTTCACTAATTTTCAAGCTAATGCATTGGCCTGGAGCTAATATTTTAATGGTTTTATCATTATTAGGTTTAGCATTGTGTTATTTTCCTTTTGGATTTTACTTTTTTAGTGATAAAAACTTTAAGACTCAAAATATTGGAATCTCTATTGTTTTTGGTTGGTTGCTTTCTGTTTGTATCATTGGAATTTTATTTAAGTTGATGTTTTGGCCTGGTTCTAGTCCAATGTTATTAATAGGAACATTAACAGCTGTACCATTAATTGGAGTTGCTGTCCTTTTATATATAAAATCAACTGATGTTCTAAAAAACTATTACAAAAACCTATTAATTAGAACTTCAGTTTTATTCCTATTATCATTATTGTGTTTTTTATTACCAAATAGCGTTCTAATCAATTATTATTATTCCAACGAACCTGAATTGAAAGAGCTATATTTAAAAGAACAAGAGAATCCTGAAGATGAAAATATTCAAAAGGAAATTCAAGCGTATAAAGCCAAACAATTTGAGCAAGAGAATGGCAGACAAAGAAAGTAAAATTTTACTTCTCCCTTCCCTTCAAAACCTCCACTACATCTTTCAACTCAAAACCTTTAGCTTGCAGTAAAATCAAATAGTGGAATAATAAATCCGCACTTTCTGATAAGAACAAATCGTTGTTGTTGTCTTTGGCTTCAATAACTACTTCAACGGCTTCTTCACCTACTTTCTGAGCTATTTTGTTAATACCTTTTGCAAATAAAGAGGCTACATAACTCTTCTCCGCATCGGCATTTACTTTGCGTGTTGCAATCGTATTTTCTAATTTCGATAAAAATCCAAATTCTTGATTATTAGCTTCTTGCCAACATGTATCTAAACCTGTGTGGCAAGTTGGACCTGCTGGTTTTACTTTCACTAAAAGGGTGTCGTTATCGCAATCTTCTTTAATAGAAATTAGTTCTAAGAAGTTGCCACTCTCCTCGCCTTTTGTCCACAATCTATTTTTGGTACGACTGAAAAAAGTTACTTTGTTAGTTTCCAACGTTTGGTCAAGAGCATCTTGGTTCATGTAGCCCAACATTAATACGTTTTTGGTTTCGCTGTCTTGAATGATGGCTGGGATTAGGTTGTCTGGGGTTTTGTTGAAGTTTACTTTCATTATTTTTGTTACACAAAGTTGCACTAAGTTAAGCACGAAGTTTCACTAAGTTTTGTTTTAAGTTTATAATTATTCTTTTCTATGCTCTATAAAATATATTAGCCACTTTACGTATTATCTAATATTCAAATTCACTTTTTTTAATCCGTGCAAATCAGTGAAATCTGTGGCTAAAAAAAATTATAATCGGATACTAATTTCTTTTTCCTTTAAAAAATGTTTCAATTCTGGGATTTCGATTTCTTGGTAGTGAAAAACACTAGCTGCTAAAGCGGCATCAGCTTTTCCGTTGATGAATGTTTCCGCGAAATGTTCCCTAGTGCCAGCACCACCAGAAGCGATGATAGGAATGTTTACGATTTCCGATAACTTGGCTAAGGCTTCATTGGCAAAACCATTTTTGGTTCCGTCATTGTTCATGGAAGTGAACAGAATTTCTCCAGCGCCACGTTGCTCGACTTCTTTTGCCCAATCGAATAGATTCAATTCGGTTGGTACTTTCCCACCTACTAAATGTACTATCCAATTACCATCAATTTGTTTGGCATCAATAGCAACTACAACGCACTGACTTCCATATTTTGCAGCAATTTCATTGATTAAATCCGGATTTTTAACGGCTGATGAGTTAATAGAAATTTTATCCGCGCCATTGCGAAGTAAAACATCCACATCAGCAACAGATGAAATCCCACCACCAACCGTAAACGGAATATTGATCGCAGCCGCCACTTTACGAACTAAGTCGATTAATGTTGCGCGACGTTCTTCTGTAGCGGAAATATCAAGAAAAACAAGTTCGTCAGCTCCTGTTTCGGCATATTTCTTTGCCAATTCTACTGGATCACCAGCATCTTTTAAATCCACAAAATTGACACCTTTCACGGTTCGACCGTTTTTGATGTCTAAGCAAGGAATGATTCTTTTTGTCAACATAATTTTGTGATTAGTGATAAGTAAATAGTGATTAGCTTTATGAACTTTTTACTTTTTACTTTTTACTTTTTACTTTTTACTTTTTACTTTTTTATAATATAATTTTCAATTTGTTTTAAACTAATTCTACCTTCATAAATGGCTTTTCCGATGATGGTGCCTTCACAACCTAATTCGGCTAACTTGGGTAATTCATCGAAAGTGGATATTCCTCCTGAAGCGATTAGTTTCAATCCTTTGGTTTGTTCCAATATTCTTTGATATAATTCAAAACTTGGACCTTCTAGCATACCGTCTTTGGAAATATCGGTGCAAATTATGTATTGAATCCCTTCTTGTTGGTAGTTTTGAATAAACGGAATAACTTCTTCTTTTGATTCTTCTAACCAACCTGAAATAGCTACTTTTTCATTCATCGCATCAGCTCCTAAAATGATTTTATCAGCTCCGTATTGCTGAATCCAACTCTTGAAAACTGCAGGTTGTTTGATGGCAATACTTCCACCTGTGATTTGATTGGCGCCACTTTCGAAAGCAATTTTCAAATCTGCATCCGATTTTAAACCACCTCCAAAATCTATTTTTAAATTGGTTTTCGAAGCAATTTGTTCCAAAACTTTATAATTCACTATTCGACTTGATTTGGCTCCGTCCAAATCTACTAAATGCAAATACTCAATTCCGTGTGCTTCAAATGATTTGGCTACTTCCAATGGATTTTCGTTGTATATTTTCTTCGTAGCGTAATCGCCTTTGGAAAGTCGGACACATTTTCCGTCGATGATGTCTATGGCTGGGATTATTCTCATTTTACATATTTTTTGGAACGCAGATTGTTATAATTTGAGAAATCTTAAAAATCTATGCGTTTAAATAATTTTAATAATTTATTTTATTTTTAAATCTGTGTTATTGAATGTTAGTTCATGGAAAACGGATTTTTATAATTTGATAAATTTTGAAATTCTTTAATTGTGATTGGTTTAATTTTTATAATTTCTCTCATTTCTTAAATCTGTGTTCCTGATATTTTAAATTAAAGGTTCAAAAAGTTATTCAAGATTTGTTCTCCAAATGTTCCACTTTTTTCTGGATGGAACTGTACTCCGAAAAAGTTATCGCGTTGCAATGCCGTGCTATATTCGAGTTCGTAATTCGTAGTGGCAATTGTGTTTTCAGACAAAGACGCAAAATAACTGTGCACCAAATACATGAATTCATTTTCTTTGATTCCAGTAAATAATGGTGATTTCAGATTGTAAATCGTATTCCAACCCATTTGTGGGACTTTCACTTCATTTGAAAATTTCACAACATTAACATCAAATATTCCTAATCCATTCGTGTTGCCTTCTTCAGAATATTTACACATCAATTGCATGCCCAAACAAATTCCTAAAACCGGTTGTTGTAACGTTGGAATTAACACATCTAATCCACTATCAACTAACATTTTCATCGCACTGCTCGCTTCGCCTACACCGGGAAAAATTACTTTATTG
>JBILST010000036.1:0-13674 GCA_044371865.1 Flavobacterium sp. | reverse complement strand
TATCCATAGAAAATTCTGGCACTTCGGTTTCATCAAATTTAATATAGGCAATTTTGTTTCCTGAAGCATTCCAATCATATGCTTTTACGAAAGCAAATTCTTCTTCATATACCCAATCGGTAATACCATTAATAATCTTATTTTTCTGGCCATCATTTGTAATTTGAATTTTCACTCCTGAAATCAAATCGTGTATATGTAAATTATTTTCGAAGGCATACGCTAATTTTGTTCCATCAGCACTAAAAGTAGGTTCTTGAATAGAATTTGACGTAAAACTATTTAAACTTTTTGAAGACATATCATATACATAATACTGTGCCGTAAAAGAATGACGAAAAATAGGAGTTGAATTTGTAGCAATTAAAATCTTTTTTTCATTTTTATCAAACGAATAACTATCTATTGCCTTAATCTCTGGATGATTTTTAGTATCAAAAAGAGTACTTACCTTTTCTAATTTTGCAAAATCATATAAATCGATTTGATAACTTTTTGTAGCTCTATCATAATTTAACACCGTGTATTGGTTGGTATTCTTCATGGCGCTAAGAGCATCCATTCCTTTGGTTCTGAAGGCGCCGCCCCAAATTTCTTCTAACGTAATTTTTTGTTGGCCAACTATTGATACTGAGCTCAATACAAAAAACAATACGACTAATCTTATTTTTCTCATTTTATATATTCTTAAAAGACCCCAATTTTAGTGAAAATATATGAATTAACCATAATTTTAACTGCATTTATTAAAAACTGAATAAAATCAAATTTGTTATCTTTGTTTTTTATTGAATAAATTATGAATCAAAATATAAAAGGTTTTTCTAAACTTTCAAAAGCAGAAAAAATCAATTGGATTACTAGTACTTATTTTTCAAATTCAAATGAAGCTAAAGAAAGCTTATTGAAATATTGGAATTCTGATGAAAACTTGCAAAAATTACACGACGAATTCATAGAAAATACGTTAACAAATTTCTACTTGCCTTATGGTGTAGCACCTAATTTTATTATTAACGGGAAAAGTTATACTATACCTATGGCTATTGAAGAAAGCTCGGTAGTTGCAGCAGCGTCAAAAGCAGCAAAATTTTGGGGCGATCGTGGCGGTTTTAAAACAACAATTATTAACACCGAAAAAATTGGTCAGGTACATTTCCTCTTTAATGGATCTTTCGAAAAATTGACTGCTTTTTTCAACCAAATAAAACCACACTTTTTTTCAGACACTCATGAAATTACCAAAAACATGCAAAAACGTGGTGGCGGTATTTTAGACATTGAATTAAGAGATAAAACTTCGGAAATTGCAAATTATTTTCAATTACATGCTACGTTTAATACAAAAGATAGCATGGGTGCAAATTTTATTAATACCTGTTTAGAACAATTTGCCAAAACACTTGAAACACAAGCAAATGATTTTGACGGATTTTCTCAAGAGGAAAAAAACGTACAAATTATCATGAGTATTTTGAGTAATTATGTGCCAAATTGTGTGGTTAGAGCTGAAGTTTCATGTCCAGTGGAACAACTTTCAGAATCGGCAACCATTGACGCTAATGAATTTGCTCAAAAATTTGCAACAGCAGTTAAAATAGCAGAAATTGAACCTTACCGAGCAGTAACTCACAACAAAGGTATCATGAACGGAATTGATGCCGTAGTTTTAGCCACAGGAAACGATTTTAGAGCTGTAGAAGCGGGGATTCATGCTTATGCAAGTAAAACAGGACACTATTCAAGCTTATCACATGTTAAAATAGAAAACGGCATTTTTACTTTTTGGATGGACGTTCCTTTAGCACTAGGAACAGTCGGAGGATTAACTTCACTACATCCGTTAGTGAAATTTTCTATGGAATTATTACAAAAACCATCCGCAGAAGAGTTGATGCAAATTGTTGCTGCTGCTGGTTTAGCACAAAATTTTGCCGCTTTACGTTCATTAACCACAACTGGTATTCAACAAGGACACATGAAAATGCACCTAATGAATATTTTAAATCAACATCAAGCCACAAAAGAAGAAAAGAATAAAGTTTTAGACTATTTTAAAGACACAACCGTTTCGCACAGTTTGGTAATTGACTATTTAGAAAAAATCAGAAGTTAATGGAAACTCAAATGTTTTACAGTAACGGAAAACTACTGCTCACAGGTGAATATGTTGTACTAGACGGGGCAAAAGCATTAGCTGTTCCTACCCGTTTTGGACAAAATTTAATTGTAAAAAAAGGAATTAACAAACAAATTAATTGGGTGAGTTTTGATGCCGATAAAAGCATCTGGTTTCAAGACAGCATTGCATTCCACGAGATAATAGACAAGCAACTTTCCGAAAACAATCCATCTGTAAAAAACACTTTAATAGAAATTTTACATCAAGCCTATATTCAAAATCCTGATTATTTAAATGAAGAAGGCTATGAAATAGAAACGCATTTGACTTTTCCCAGACTTTGGGGATTAGGCACCTCTTCTACCCTAATAAACAGCATTGGAGCGTGGTTAAAAATTGACGCCTTAGAATTATTACAAAAAAGTTTTGGTGGCAGCGGATATGATATTGCTTGTGCAAAATCTAATACTCCAATTGTATATCAACTTGAAAATGAAAAACCTCATTTCAAAACAATTCATTTTAACCCATCATTTAAAGAAAATATTCATTTTATATATTTGAATCAAAAGCAAAGCAGCAAATTAGCTATTGCTAATTATTTATCAAAACAACATCATGTTGTGCCGGTAATTTCAAAAATCAACACCATTACTTACAACATACTTGACTGTAAAGATGGGAAAGAATTTGCTCAACTAATGGAAAAACACGAAGTTATTATGAGTAATGTATTAGAAATACAAACTATTCAAGAAAAACTTTTTCCAGATTTTAAAGGAGTAATAAAAAGTTTAGGTGCTTGGGGAGGCGATTTTATAATGGCCATTTCAAAAGAAAATCCTAAAGATTATTTCAAAGAAAAAGGATATCCTGTTGTACTTTCTTACGAAGAAATGATTTTATAAGTTCACTTTCAAAAGAATATAAAACAAAAAAACCACTCATTTGAGTGGTTTTTGTGGTACCTCCAGGGATCGAACCAGGGACACATGGATTTTCAGTCCATTGCTCTACCATCTGAGCTAAGGTACCTTTACAATTTTAAGCATTACTGCTTGTTGATTGCGGGTGCAAATATATAACCATTTTTATATTTTCCAAAACAATTAATAAAAAAAATCAATTTGTATATTTGCAATTCCAAAAAACAAACCATGCTTTTAACAATAGATATTGGGAATTCAAGAATTAAAGTTGCTGTATTTGAACACAATAAGCAACTCGACTTTTATGTTTTTGAAACTGAATACGCCTTAAAAAAATTTAAAAATATTTTTGAAAAATATTCTAATCTCGAAAAAATCATACTTTCTTCGGTTGGAAAACTGGACAAAAGCGTCATGGATTTTCTTAAAAACAGTATCCCAACAGAAATAATCAATCATAATTCAAAATTTCCTTTTACTAATTTATATACTACTCCTAAAACTTTAGGAATAGACCGAATGGTATTAGCAGCTGGTGCTTCACTCCGTTATCCCAATAAAAACATATTAATAATTGACGCAGGCACTTGTATAACCTATGATTTTGTGGATGATAAAAACAATTATTTAGGAGGAGCAATTTCTCCAGGAATAAAAATACGCTACAATAGCTTAAACAATTACACAGCAAATTTACCGTTATTAGAAAAAAAAGAGGTTGACTTTTTTATTGGCGACTCAACAGAAAATGCTATTCATAGCGGAATAATTAATGGGGTTTGCCATGAAATTGACGGGTTTATTTCCCAATATTCTCTTAAAAATCAAGATTTAACAATAATTTTAACAGGAGGAGATGCAGATTTTTTGGCTAAAAGATTAAAAAGCACCATATTTGCCAATTCAAATTTCTTATTAGAAAGTTTGAACTTATTATCACTATACATACATCAAAAATGATTAAAAAACTTATAGTATTTGCTAGTATTTTTGTTTCCATAACTGCTTGGGGTCAAGATAACACCGCGTCACCTTATTCGTATTATGGATTAGGAGAAGTAAAATTCAAGGGAACACAAGATACTAGATCAATGGGAGGATTAGCAATAACTGGAGATAGTATTCAGTTGAGCTTAATGAATCCAGCATCTTATTCTAAATTAAAACTAACAACTTTTGCCGTTGGAGCAACAAATTCATCAGTAAAATTTAGCACCGACACAGAAAAAGAAAAAGCACAAAGAACTAGTTTTGATTATTTAGCAATTGGACTACCTTTAGGGAAATTTGGTGTTGCTTTCGGATTAATGCCCTATTCTGCTGTTGGATATAAAAACGAAAGTACTATTGTAGATACAGACGATACTAGATATTTTAAATCCCAAGGAAATGGTTACATCAATAAAGTTTTCTTTGGAACTTCTTATGCTTTTAATGAAAAATTTAGTTTTGGAGTTGATTTAAACTATCATTTTGGAGATATCACTAATGAATTCATTGAAAGAGTTCTAGAACCCGATTTTTCTCAATACTTAACTCGAGAAAAAAACATAAGTCAAGTAAACGGTATTTCATATAATTTAGGAATGCTATACAATACTAAAATAAACAGCAAACTGACTTTTCATTCTAGCTTAACGTATAGTCCAGAAAGTAAATTAACCACTGACAACTCAAGAAACATAGCTACTGTTATCTATACTTCATCGGGAACTGAATTATCGAGCGATGATGAAGACATAACCGTTCCTAACAAAGATTTAATTATTCCAAGTAAACTAAGTTTAGGTTTTGGTTTAGGTGAAAACAAAAAATGGTTAATTGGCTCTGAAATTACTTTTACTCAAAATAAAAATTTAGTAAATAGATTTTCTGACAACACGAATGTTTCATTTGAAAACGCTACTAGGCTTGCACTAGGCGGATACTATATTCCAAAATATGATTCATTTTCAAGTTACCTTGAAAGAATTGTTTACAGAGCTGGTTTTAAATACGAAAACACAGGTTTAATATTAAACAACGAAAGCATTAAAGACTATGGCATGAATTTTGGTCTAGGAATACCACTAGGCTTTTCAAAAGTTGACTTAGGCTTTGAATTTGGAAAAAGAGGAACAACAACAAACAACCTAATTGAAGAAAACTATTTTAATATAAGCATTGGATTAAACCTAAGTGCTAAATGGTTTGAAAGAAGAAAAATTGATTAATAAATTTTATAAGCATTAAAAATGAAAACTAAATTAACATTACTACTTATAGCTACAGCTAGTTTTTTTACTCAAGCTCAAAACAGTGAAGCTTGTACAGAAACATTAAGTTTAATGGCAACTTCCGTTAAAGCAAAAGATGCATCAGCTTACGACTATTTAACAACTTTAAGAAAAGACTGCCCTTCTTTTCACAAAAGCATCTACTCGCAAGGTGAATTTGCGATTAAATTGAAAATTGAAAAGACAGCTAATCCAGCTGAGAAAGAAAAATATGTTCGTGATTTATTAAAATTATACGATGAACATGACCAGTATTTCCCTAACAATGGAGCTGGAAACAAAATGAAAAAAGGACTGGCTTTATTTGAAAATAAAATTGGAACATCAGATGAAGTTTTTCAATTATTAGATGATGCTTTTAAAACTGATTATGCTAATTTTAAATTTGCTAAAGCTATTTATGTTTATTTCGAAATCTTAGTTAGTAATCACAAAGCCAACAAAGGAGTTGAATTACAACAAGTGTTTGATAAATATGACGATTTAACTAAGAAATTAGATGAAGAAGAAGAAGAATTATCTAACGAAAAAGATGGTTTATTAAGTAAAGAAGAAGCAGGACAAGCCTTAACAGATAAAGAAAACGCTAGAAAAGCTAGACTTGAAAATAATTTAGAGATATTTGAAAACGTTCGTAACGATATGGATAACGTTATCTTAGAATTATCTACTTGTGCTAAATTGATTCCTTTCTATCAAAAAGGTTTTGAGCAAAACAAAACAAACGAAGAATGGTTAAAAAGAGCAACTAATCGTTTAGAAGCTAAAGGATGTGATTCTGATCCTTTATTCTCTAAAATGTCTGAAGCGCTTTATAAATTAAACCCAAGTGCTGAAGCTGCTGAAAAATTAGGAGTTGTTGAATACCAAAGAAAGAATATGACAAAAGCTATGGAATATTTCAACCAAGCTGCTAATTTACACACTGACAACACTAAAAAAGCTAACATTTATTACAAAATAGCAACTTTATATAGTAAATCAAACAAGGTACAATCTCGTAATTACGCTAGAAAAGCACTACAAGTAAAACCTTCATACGGTAAAGCTTACTTATTAATTGCGTCATTATACGGAAGTAGCATTAACGAATGTGGAAATGACCAGTTTGAAAAAAGAGCGATGTATTGGTTAGCTGCTCAATATTGTAATAAAGCCGCTTCTGCTGATTCAACTATTAAAGCAAAAGCAAACAGTGATGCTGCAAAATACAGAGCTGCTGCCCCTTCAAAAACAGAAATTTTCCAATCTGGAAAAGCAGGACAAAGAATTGCATTTAACTGTTGGGTTGGAGAAAGTATTGTAGTTCCAAACTTATAAGATGAAATTCTTTAATAAAAATATTATTTTTAACATGGTCACGATTTTTATCGTGACTATGTTTTTTTCATGTGAAAGCGACATAAAAAAAGTACAACAACTTAATGAAACAAGTTTTATACCAACAGGTGAAGCCGACACTATAAATTTAAAATACACAGATTCTGGACAAATTAAATCTATTTTAAAAAGTCCAAAAATGCTAGATTACAGCAGTATTCTTAATCCTTTTACGGAATTTCCAAAAGGAATACACGTGACCCTTTTTGACAACAAAGGCAACACCACAACCATTGTTTCAGATTATGCCATTTCTTATAAAAAAACCAGCATTATTGACTTACAAGGTAATGTTACCATAAGCTCACAAAACGGCAAAAAACTAGAAACCTCACAATTGTATTTCGACCAAAAAAACGAATGGTTTTTTACCGAAAAACAATTTAAATACACCGACGAAAATGGCGGTTATTTAGAAGGACCAGGAGTTGATTTTAGTAAAGACTTCAAAATCTTCAACATGCAACAAAGTAGTGGTGAAGTAAACACATCTGATAAATAATTGTTTTGCATTTTCCTTTTTATTACATTTGATAAATTTAACACACCATGGCTTATTTGAAATTCATTCAGTACATTTATTTAGTTTTTTCTTTGTTCTTCTTTTACGATGCATTTAAAAAATATCAAGAAGGTAAAGAACTTAACGATATACTTTTAAGTATTGTAATTGCAGCTGTTGCCATTGGAATGTTTTTCTTTAGAAGACATTTTCACAACAAATACCAAAAAAAGTAAATTATAAATGGAGCTCACCATTATTGTAATTTGCTTACTCCTATCAGCTTTCTTTTCAGGAATGGAAATTGCTTATGTTTCTTCAAACAAAGTATATTTATCTATAGAGAAAAGACAACAAAACTTTAATGCATCCATACTAAACAAACTTACCGAGAAACCATCTCAATTTATTACAGCAATGCTCGTTGGCAACAACGCTGTTTTAGTAGTCTATGGTATTTACTCTGGTGATTTAATCATTAACTGGCTTGAAGGTTATTTTCAACTTACCGCTTTTATAGGCTTACTACTTCAAACCTTAATTTCTACAGCAATCATATTAGTAACCGCTGAATTTCTTCCAAAGGTTTTCTTTCAAATTTATGCGAATTCATTCATCAAATTTTTTGCTGTACCAACCTATTTTTTTTATCAATTATTTTTCTGGCCAACTAAATTTATCATCTGGATTTCAGATATTATCTTAAGAAAATTCTTTAAAACGCCAGGCGATCAAATACAAGATTATTTTAGCAAAGTAGAATTAGGCAACTATATTACCGAGCAAATGAACAATGTTTCTCGCGAAAACGAAATTGATTCTGAAATTCAAATTTTTCAAAACGCACTTGAATTTTCAAATTTAAAAGCAAGAGATATTATGACGCCTCGAACTGAAATAAGTGGCGTAGAAATATTAGATTCAGTCACAGAACTTAAAAATACTTTTATAAAAACAGGCTATTCAAAATTACTGATTTATCAAAATTCTGTTGATGATATCTTAGGTTATGTACATTCATTTGAACTTTTTAACAAACCTAAGACAATCAAAAACATAATGATACCTGTTGAGTATATTCCAGAAACAATTTTTATAAAAGATGCGCTTGATTTACTAACAAAGAAAAGAAAAAGCATTGCCGTAGTTTTAGATGAATATGGAGGAACTTCTGGAATTATAACTATTGAAGACATTATTGAACAGCTTTTTGGAGAGATTGAAGACGAACATGATTTAGAAGAAACGCTCATAGACGAAATACTAGAAGAAAACACCTATTTATTTTCAGCTAGACTAGACGTAGAATTTCTAAACGAAAAATACAGTTTACAAATACCTGAATCTGATTCATATTCAACTTTAGGAGGATTTATAGTAAACCACACAAAAGAAATTCCTTCAAATGAAGAAAAAATATTAATTGAAAATTTTGAAATAATCATTCATTCAGCAAGTAATAAAAAAATTGAATTGGTCCGTTTTTCTGTAAAAGAAGAAAAAAGATAAAAATCTTTTAAAAAATTAAAGTAAAATATGACTTTACTATTTTATTATTAAATAGATAATTGTATTTTCGCCCTCTGAAAAAAATTAAACACAAATAAAAATGGCAGTTTTATCTAAAATTAGACAGCGTTCATTCTTCCTAATTATCATCATTGCATTAGCTTTGTTTTCATTCGTTTTGGCAGATGTTATTCAAAGTGGTACATTTAGCGCAGGTGCTGACAACGTAGGTTCTGTTAACGGAACCGATATTGAGTCACAACAATTTATGCAAAATGTTGCAAATATTGAGAAACAAGGTCAAGGAAGTAGTTCTACACAAGCAATGAACAGTGCTTGGGAACAAGAAGTTAGAAGAATTATCCTTACAGAAGAATTTGAGAAATTAGGATTAAAAATTGGTAACGAACAATTAATTAACGTAATTAAACAAAATCCAAGTTTATCTCAAAATCCTCAATTTTTGAATGCTGCAGGTCAGTTTGACGAAAATAAATTTAAAGAATCTTTAAAAGGAATCAAAAATGCTCCAGACCAAACTCAATGGTTACAATGGAAGGAATTTGAAAAAAATATCGAAAGATACGCTGTTGAACAAATGTACAACACTATGATTAAATCAGGTGTTTACACTACTAAAGCAGAAGGTAAATTTCAATACAAATTAGAAAATGATAAAGCTGATTTTGATTATGTAACGGTAGCTTTTTCAACTATTAATGATGATCAAGTAAAGGTATCTGATGCTGAGATTATCGATTTCATGAAAAAATCGCCAAAGAAATATAAATCAGATAACACAACAAGTATTGATTTTGTTTTAGTAGAAAACAAACCATCTAAAGAAGATGAACAAGCTATGTTAACTTCTATTGGTGATGTAAAAGTTAAATTTGATTCAGTTGCAAATGTTGGAGAATTTGTAAATGCAAACTCAGACATTAAATTTGATTCAACTTACGTTGCTAAAAAAGATTTACCTATTGACTACCAAGAAGCTTTGTTCAACTTACCAATTGGTGGAGTTTATGGACCTTATGTTTTCAACGGACATCAGTGTATTTCTAGAATGATTGCTAAAAAAGGAAATGCAAGCGCAAAAGCAAGCCATATTTTATTAGCTTACAAAGGCGCTCCTCAATCAGCAGCAACTAGAACTAAAGAAGAAGCACAAGCTTTAGCAAATGATTTATTAGCACAAGCAAAAGCTAATCCAGGAAACTTTGCTATGTTAGCTATGACTAATTCTGACGACCCAGGATCTAAAAATAATGGTGGAGTATATGACAATATTACTCCAGGACAAATGGTTCCAAAATTTAATGACTTTGTATTTAATAATGCTACAGGTACAATTGGTGTTGTTGAAACAGATTATGGTTTCCACGTTATTCAAGTATTAGATAAATACAATGCTGTTTTAATGGGAACAGTAGCTCAAAAAATTCAACCATCTGAAGCAACAATTGACGCAATTTATACTAAAGCAAGTCAATTAGAAGCTGATGCAAATGAAAATTCAGATTTTGCTGCTTTGGCTAAAAAATCAGGTTTAGAAGTAATTCCAGCAACTAACTTAAAAGGATTTGACGAATATATCCAAGGTGTAGGTTCTCAAAGAGAAATCGTTAGATGGTCATTTAACAAAGACACAGAAATTGGTGACGTTAGACGTTTTGAGGTTCCTCAAGGTTTTGTAATTGCAAAATTAAAAGATAAAAACACTAGTGGTTTATTACCAATTGATGTTGCAAAACAATCAGTAGAGCCTATTATCAAAAACCAGAAAAAAGCTGAAATTATCAAGAAAAAAATGAGCGGTGCTTCATTAGAAGCTGTAGCACAAAAATCTGGTGCTTCGGTTCAACCTGCAATTGGTGTTTCAATGAAATCTCCAGTTCTTCCAAATATTGGTAACGAACCTAAAGTTGTAGGTAGAGCATTTGGTTTAGCAGCGGGTAAAACTTCTGAAGTTATTGAAGGTAACTCAGGAATGTTCATGGTTAGAGCTAAAGCGGTAACTAAAGCGCCAGAAGTTCCAAGTTACGCTACATACATTACACAAGATAGAACACAAAATCAATCATATGCAACTTCTAAAGCATACACCGCTTTAAAAGACAAAGCAGAGATTAAAGATAATAGAGCTAATTTCTAATATCATTTGATTCAACATAAAAAAAGAGGCTGATTTTCATCAGCCTCTTTTTTTATTTCATTTGTTTGATAGCATAGGTTACAATTCCCCAAATAATCAACTCGTTTTGTTCTTCAATTTTTATGGGTTGGTACTGCGCATTTTCAGGCATTAAATAAACTTCGTCATGATCTTTCTTAATTCTTTTTACGGTAAACTCTCCGTCAATAAGACAAACTGCGATAGCATTATTCCTAGGCTCTAAACTTCGGTCGATTACTAAAATATCACCATCATCAATGCCTGCTCCTATCATGGAATTTCCACTGGCTTTAGCATAAAACGTTGCTTCTCTATTTTTAACTAACAAGTGGTCCAAACTCAATTTTAATTCTTCAAAATCAGCCGCTGGTGACGGAAAACCCGCTTTTATTCCTCCAGAAATAAAAGAAGTTGGAATAGGATTCTCTAAATCGGGAATAAAAAATGTTATTTTAGGATTTACTTGCATTGCACTTCTATTAATTCATTAAAGTTAGTAGTATATCGTTTCGACAAATGATGTTGCTTCATCTTCCAAGTACGTTTTAAATCTTGAGTGGCCAATCTAATTTTTCGTTCGCCTACTTTCTCGTGATAAGCATCCATGACTTCCATTAGTTTTTGAAACTTTGGATTTTCGTCATCAAATAAATGAAACTGCTTTTGGTTGGCTGGAATAATTTCGGTCACAATCACACCTGCTTTTTTATAAATAGCGCCATCTTCATATAATTCTTTCAGCATTTTTACTGCTAAACCACTAATCGAAAAAACGGTATTACTTGGAAAAGACAACGTTTGCAAACGATAAAAACTATATTTTGCGCCATTTGCACGAAATCTATCTTTACTCAAATATAAAATTACACCATAACAACATGAATTTTGCTTACGCAATTTCTCGGAACAAACGCTAGCAAAAGTGGTCACGCGTTCTTTGAGTTCGTTAAAGTCAGAAATATCTTTTTCAAAACTTCGGGTAACCGCAATATTTTTCTTTGCTTTTGGTTCTTCCATTTCCAACACAGACTTGCCCTCTAATTCGTATTTTAAGCGCATTCCTACCACTCCCATTTCTTTTCTAATAAACCACTCGTTGTGAGGTAAAATAAAGTCGTACGCGGTTAAAATTCCTTTCGCTTGCATTTTCTTTGTTAATCGAAAGCCAATTCCCCAAACATCCTCAATTTTAGTCCATTTCAAAGCTTTAATTCGTTTCTCATCCGTATCAATTACATAAACACCTTGTGTGCGTTCATGAAACTTTTTAGCAATACGATTTGCAACTTTAGACAATGCTTTGGTAGGCGCAAAACCAATTCCTGTGGGAATACTCAACCATTTTATGATACGTTGTCGAATTTGCAAACCATACGCATGATAATCCACAATATTTTGACCAGAAAAATCTAAAAAAGCTTCATCAATGCTATACACCTCAACATTTGGAGTAAAGTGTTCTAGCGTTTTCATCACACGGTGACTCAAATCCCCATACAATGCATAATTAGAAGAAAAGACATGTATGTTGTGTTGCTTAATTAAGTCGCGAACTTTAAACTCGGGTGCACCCATAGGAATTCCCGCTATTTTAGCTTCATTACTACGTGAAATTATGCAACCATCATTATTAGACAAGACCACAACAGGTTTGTCATTTAATTGAGGCTGAAAAACACGTTCACACGAAACGTAAAAGTTATTGCAATCGACTAAAGCATACATCTTGTAAAGTTACCGCAACTTTTACAAAAAGAAAATGAGTCAATTGTTAATGTTAATAAGTTATCGCTTTAACGAAAAATGAGCTTTAAAAATTTGTTTGGTAGTGCCATTCTGCGGCAAATATTCTACGGTAAACCAATAATCAGTAGAAGGTAAATTTTCACCATTATACATACCGTTCCAACCTGAACTCGCAGGAGACATTTGTTTCAAGAACTTACCGTAGCGATCAAAAATAGAAATCACAGCATCAGGTTGGTGGCTTAAATCCCAAATATTCCAATTTTCATTAACCCCATCCTCATTTGGTGTGAAGTAATTTGGATAATTGATGATGTAAATTGGACCTAAAACTGTAGGACTACATCCTCCTAAAATATCGTAAATATTCACATAGTATTCTCCCGTAGGTAAATTAGAAAACACATTACTTGATTGATATTCTGTTACGTTCCCATTTGGATAAACCAATTGATAAAGATAATCACCGTATCCACCCGTTAAATCAACCGTTATAAAAGTATTATTTTCAAACGGAGTACTAACTATGAAGTCTGCAACAGCACGTCCTGATTGCACTATAGTTACGGTTGTAGTATTGTAATTACAATTCGTGCCAACATCTGGCGTTAATTTAATAAATTCAACGGTATAAACCCCTGCTTGCGAAGCTGTATAATTGGGTCCGCTCCTCATTAAAGTTCCATTTAAATACCAATTTACAGTAAAAAAGAGTGGGTTTAAACCTGAACGCATTGTAAATGTTCTTAACACATCACCCGTTTCAGAATCAACACAAATAATTCCGCCAGCAATAGTAATATCTAATAAAGGATGAACGGTGAAAGTAAACGAAATCTCATCATTACAATTTGGATTACCAATAGCAGAAGCATGTACATAATACGTGTAAGTTCCTGGAGTGGTTATATTTAAATTCGTAATTAAATCAGAAGCATTTCCACCAGATTGAGAATAATAACTAATATTATAAGTTGTTGCTGGTAAAGTTGGTAAAATATAATTTCCACATTCTTCGTTATCAAAAACCA
>JBILST010000214.1:0-4068 GCA_044371865.1 Flavobacterium sp. | reverse complement strand
TAATTTAACCACATTAACAACAAAAGGAGCTGAAAATCTTGAAAAATCATTAGAGAGTTTAAAAGAAAAAGATTTAAAAATCAATCGTTTACAAGATGCTTTAACAAAAAAAGACAGTGTTACATTGGCTTTAGTAACTAGTTTAAAACGTGAAGTAGGAATTGACGATCCAGATATCAATATCAATGTTGAGAAAGGGGTTATTATGATTTCTATTGCTGATAATTTACTATTTAAATCAGGAAGTTATGATGTAAGTGATAAAGCTAAAGGCGTTTTGGCTAAAGTAGCGAAAGTAATCAATAGCAAACCTGATTTCGAATGTATGGTAGAAGGTCACACAGACGATGTGCCTATTAAAAATACCGTATTATTAGACAACTGGGATTTATCTGTAAAAAGAGCGACTTCAATAGTAAGAGTTTTACATAAAGAGTTAGGTGTGAATCCAAAACAATTAATCCCTGCAGGAAGAAGTTCGTATATTCCTTTAGTTGAGAATAACTCTCCAGCCAATAGAGCTAAAAACCGTAGAACTAAAATTATTATTATGCCTAAGATTGACCAATTTTACGAGATGATAGAAAGTGAAATGAAAAATTTAAGTGGAAAATAATTAACCATTAATTATAATAAAAACGCCTCAAGTGATTGAGGCGTTTTTATTATAATATATCTAAACTACCTTTACCTTCACGAATAACTTCAGGTTCATGTCCTGTTAAATCAATAATGGTAGAAGCCACATTATCTCCATAACCGCCATCGATAACCAAATCGACTTTATTATTCCATTTTTCAAAGATTAATTCGGGATCAGTTGAGTATTCGATTACCTCATCATCATCATGAATGGAAGTGGAAACAATAGGATTTCCAAGCATTTCTACAATTTGCAACGCAATATTATTCGCTGGAACACGAATTCCGACTGTTTTCTTCTTTCTGAATTCTTTTGGTAAATCGTTATTTCCTGGTAAGATAAAAGTATATGGTCCAGGTAAAGCGCGTTTTAAGATTTTAAATATAGAAGTATCAATTTGTTTCACATAATCAGAAAGATTACTTAAATCGGAACAAACGAAAGAAAAATTGGCTTTTTCTAACTTAATCCCTTTGATTTTAGCAATTTTCTCTAACGCACGAGAATTGGTAATATCACAACCTAAACCATAAACCGTATCGGTTGGATAAATGACTAAACCGCCGTCTTTCAAAACGGCAACAACTTTTTTAATAGCCGCTTCGCTGGGTTTATCTTCGTATATTTTTATAATTTCTGACATGACTTTATTTTTTTGAAAAATGATAAAAGAATAAAGAGTAAAGATAGGTGATTTTTAGAGATTTTTGACTTCTTCAATATCCCAAGATTCCAAAATATAATAATTCCAAATTCCTTTTTTTACTTCAATGATAACTTGAAAATTATCTGGATTTTTTTCTAAAAAAGGTTCAATATCTTTAAAACTAGTCTTTATACTTTCTTTTTCTTCTTTAAAAACAAATCTAATTTGATTTGAACTACCTTTCCCAGAAGAACGATGAAACTCATTAACTTTTAATACGTAGGTTTCAATTTGGTTATTATTTGATTCAATTTTATTGATTGCATCCCAAATAATATTGGAAGGCATCCAAAACATTATTAATGCAAAAACAAAATGAGCCAAAATCAAAAATGGAATGGTAAAAAACTTATAAAAAAAATTCTTTTCTTTTTTTAAATCTGAAATACAACCTTTCCAATCAATTTGAAATAAATTAAATTTTAACGCAATAAAAAAGCCTAATAATGTTGGAATCCAAAAAACATATAGATCGTATTTGTAATCACTTCCAAAATAATGAGATTCAATAAATATATGATAAACAAGACCAATAACAATAGTAGTTATAAAAAATTTATATAGTAAATTTTCTTGCTTTTTTTGTTTGGTTTTGTTTACTGTTTTAATTTTAGATTTTTTCATATAATTTAATTGGATTAAATCTTCTCATTAAAATTACCCAATCACTTCTAACTTCGCAAATCGCAACAACAACTTCTTTAATCCTCCAACATCAAAGCGAATTTCGGCTTTTTTATCAGCACCTATTCCTTCAATGTTTACGATTTGTCCTTTTCCAAAACGTTCATGCAGTATGATATTTCCAACGTTTAAATTCGAATCGACAACATTAGAACTTCCTGAGTTACTAGAAACTGGTTTTAAACGTCTAATATTTGCTGTTGGACTCGGTTGATCTTGTGTTAAATATTTTGGTGGTGTTCCTGCGGTTGGTTTTGCTAATCGTAATTTAGATTTATCAATATCACCAAAAACATCAATATCCATAACCGGTTTGTAACGATAACCCGAATCAACTGGATTCAAATATTCTAAGTATTCATCGTTGATTTCTTCAATAAAACGGGAAGGTTCGCTATCGACTAATTTTCCCCAACGGTAACGCGATTGTGCATAGGTTAAATACGCCTGATGTTCGGCACGCGTTAAAGCAACGTAGAACAAACGACGTTCTTCTTCTAATTCGCTTCGCGTGTTCAAACTCATCGCACTTGGAAATAAATCTTCTTCTAATCCCACAATAAACACATGCGGGAACTCCAATCCTTTGGCTAAATGAATCGTCATTAGTGCTACTCTATCGTCGTCTCCTGTATCTTTATCTAAATCGGTTGCTAAAGCTACGTCTTCTAAGAATTCGGCTAACGCCCCTCTGGCGCCGTCAATTTCTTTTTGACCTTCGGTAAAATCTTTGATACCATTTAGTAATTCTTCAATATTTTCAATTTTCGCAATTCCTTCTGGAGTTCCGTCTTTCTTAAGTTCTTGAACTAATCCTGTTTTCTTCGTAACATGATCAGTTAAGAAAAAAGCATCTTGATTTTCATTAATCACTTGAAAACTTTTAATCATCGTCACAAAATCATTCAATTTTGCTTTTGTTCCTGAATTCAGTTTCAAATCAATTTTATCAATATGTTCCATTACTTCAAAAATAGAACGCTTGTAATGATTGGCCGCAACCGTTAGTTTTTCAACCGTAGTATCACCAATTCCTCTAGCAGGATAATTAATCACACGCACTAAGGCTTCTTCATCTTTCGGATTAATCACCAAACGCAAATACGCCAAAACATCTTTGATTTCCTTACGTTGATAAAAGGATAAACCACCATAAATTCGATACGGAATGTCGCGTTTACGCAAGGCATCTTCCATTGCACGCGATTGCGCATTGGTTCTATACAAAATAGCAAATTGCCCATTCAACATTTGGTTTTGCATCTTTTGTTCAAAAATGGTTGCCGCTACAAAACGACCTTCTTCTCCATCGGTTAAACTGCGGTGTACTTTAATTTTTGGTCCGTCATCGTTGGATGTCCAAACGATTTTATCCAACTTGGTTTTATTCTTGTCGATTACGTTATTTGCAGCCTCTACAATATTTTTAGACGAACGATAATTTTGCTCCAAACGATACAATTGTACGTTTTCGTAATCTTTCTGGAAATTTAAAATATTGTTGATATTCGCACCACGGAAGGCATAAATACTTTGCGCATCATCTCCTACCACACAAATATTTTGAAATCTATCGGATAATGCTCGAACAATCAAATACTGAGAGTGATTCGTATCTTGGTACTCATCTACTAAAATGTATCGAAAACGATCTTGGTATTTCGCTAATACATCTGGAAAAAGATTTAATAATTCATTGGTTTTCAACAACAAATCATCAAAATCCATTGCACCCGATTTAAAACAACGCTCTACATATTGTTGGTAAATTTCACCCATACGCGGTTTTTTGCTCATCGCATCCGCTTCTTGTAATTCGGGATTATTGAAATAGGCTTTTACGGTAATTAACGAGTTTTTATACGATGAAATTCTGCCTAAAATTTGCTTTGGTTTGTAAATATCTTTATCCAACTGCATTTCTTTGATGATTCCACCTAAACAACGCAAAGAATCTTGCGAATCATAAATCGTAAAATTGGAGGGATAACCTAATTTATCCGCTTCACTACGTAAAATCTTAGCAAAAACAGAG
>JBILST010000240.1:0-3632 GCA_044371865.1 Flavobacterium sp. | reverse complement strand
TAATAAATTTTTAAACATTAAATCAATTAAAAAACAACTCTGATTTAACTTAATTCTTAAACCTATGAGATACTTGATACTTTTGTTTTTATATGCTTTTCAATTGGGTAATTCAGCCAGTCTTGCTCAAAATAACATTATAAAACCAGGTTTTATTAAAGAAGAATATATAGAATTACTAAAAATATCAAGCAGACAAAGTGATTCTTTATATAATCCAGATTTCCCAGCACCTAAAGAATTTGAAATGGTTTATAGATCTCCTGAAATGGGGTTGGATAATCGATGGGATTTATGGGTTTCGAAAAATTCGACAGCAGTAATTAGTATTCGTGGAACAACAATAGAAAAAGTAAGTTGGTTGGAAAATTTTTATGCTGTGATGGTACCAGCCAAAGGACAATTAAAAATTGCCAAAGATTTTACTTTCAATTACAACCTATGTGAAGATGATAAAGCAGCTGTTCATAATGGGTGGTTAATTGCTACAGCTTTTCTTTCTAGAGATATTTTGCCAAAAATAGACGAATTATCTAAAAAAGGTGTTTATGATATTTATATTATGGGGCACAGCCAAGGAGGTGCTATATCATATCTATTAACTGCATATTTATTAAACTTACAAAAGGAAAATAAAATTTCTAATAAAATTGTATTTAAAACATATTGCAGTGCCGCACCAAAACCTGGTAATTTACATTTTGCATATGCTTATGAAAACATGACAAAAGGTGGCTGGTCTTATACTGTAGTAAATTCAGCAGATTGGGTTCCAGAAGCTCCTTTTTCAATACAAACTACAACCGATTTTAATCCTTCAAATCCTTTTGCTAATGCTAAAAAGGTAATTAAAAAAGCACCGTTCTTTAAACGAATAGGCATGAATTATGTTTACAATAGTTTAGATAAGCCTACAAAAAAAGCTAATAAAAAGTTTCAAAATATTTTGGGAAATTCATTGGAAAAATTTATTAAAAAAAGTTTACCTGAATACGAATCTCCTGTTTATTTTAACTCCAGTAATTACGCTAGAACAGGAGAATACATAGTGCTTTATGCTGATTCCACTTATTATAAAACTTTTCCAAATGATCCAGAAAAGATTTGGACACATCATGCTTTTGAACCCTATCTATATTTGACTACGAAGTATAATACAAAAAAATATTATACGAATAATATTCCACATGCTACCATTGTTAAAATGGAATTAATTAACAAAAATAAATTAGATAGTATAGTTGTTTTTGATAAAGAAAATTCATGGAAAATTATTACTACTTTCAAATTTAAAAACACAAATATAGAATCAAAAACACTTTTAGATTTAACAAACAAAACATACTCCTTATATAGTTATATAGACGGGAAACAAAACGAATTAGGAAAAATATATTTAGAATCAAATAGCAATACTTCAATTCGCATTAACGAAGATAGTATTTTTGAATCGTTACAATATTCAGGTGACCTAGCACCTATTAATAATTTTATTGCGTTTACATTTTACCAACAAAATATTCTCTCGGAGACAATCAAAAAAATGTACTCTCAAATTGATCTTGAAAAACAAATTATTGAAAAAAGAGGATTTATAATAGAAAAATCTAAAAATTTAATATCCTATGAAAATATTATAGAGGAAACTCTAATAAATTTCGACAGTTTTAGTAAAAATCTACTCGAAAAAAACAAAAAATACCAATATAAAAATTCATTAAATGGAAGCATCGGTAATGAATTTACTTTTAATGATAAAAATGGAAAAAATATTTCGTTAAAAGACTTTGAAGGAAAATATGTGTATTTGGATATTTGGGCAACATGGTGTAAACCTTGTAAAGAGGATTATCCATACCTTGAAGCTTTAGAAGAACATTTTAGTACTGAAAATAAAATTGAAATTATTGCAATAAGTATTGATAAAGACAGTAAAAAATGGTTAGAATATATACTTAAAAATAACAGAAAAGGAAATCAATTACATACTAACCCTAATTCTGACTTTGTTAAATTTTATGAAATTGGAGCATTGCCAAGATACATACTTTTAGATAAAAAAGGATATATAATTAATTCTGATGAAATAAGACCTTCCAATCCAGAATTAATAAAAAAACTAGAAGCAATTATTTTAAACTAAGTTAATAAATAACATTATACAATTTTTATAAATAAATTACTTAAAATCCGAATTGAAATTTCAATTCGGATTTTTTTGTGATATATCTTACAAAAATCAGTTTATATCTCACTAAAAATCACTACATTTGATTGTAATTACAATGCTTCATGAAAAAATATTTCAACAATCTTACTGAAGCTTTACAAAACTTTCTCATCGAAGTAGGAGATCTTTCTTACTTTGCTGGTAGGTTTTTCAAGGAATTTTGGAAACCTCCCTACGAATTCAAGGAATTATTGCGTCAGTGTTTTTATATTGGAAATCGCTCCTTATTATTAGTGAGCGTTACGGGCTTCATTATTGGATTAGTTTTTACCTTACAATCACGTCCAACCTTGCAAGAATTTGGAGCTGTTTCTTGGATGGCCTCTATGGTAAGTGTTTCCATCATTCGCGAAATCGGCCCAATCATCACCGCTTTAATTTGTGCCGGAAGAGTGGGTTCTGGAATTGGTGCCGAACTAGGCTCAATGAAAGTAACCGAACAAATTGATGCCATGGAAGTTTCAGGAACCAATCCGTTTAAATATCTAGTAATTACCCGAATTTTAGCGACCACATTAATGTTGCCATTATTAGTAATTGTGGGTGATTTTATTGCAATTTACGGTTCGTTTTTAGTAGAAAACATCAAAGGAAATGTTTCTTTTACCTTATACTTTAATCAAGTTTTTAATATTTTAGAATACAGCGATATTGTACCGGCAACTCTTAAAACCTTCTTTTTTGGATTTGCCATTGGATTAGTAGGTTGCTACAAAGGGTATTATTGTAAAAAAGGTACAGCTGGCGTAGGAAAAGCAGCTAATGGTGCGGTGGTTTACACTTCTATGTTGCTCTTTATTATAGACTTTGTTGCGGTTTTTGTTACAAACATATTTTACGACATATAGGTATGACAACTTCAATAAAAAAAGCGATTATTAGCATAAAAGACTTGCACAAGCAATTTGGAACCCATGTGGTTTTAGATGGTTTTAATTTGGAACTTTTTGAAGGGGAAAACTTAGTGGTAATGGGAAAATCAGGCTCAGGAAAATCGGTCATGATTAAATGTGTCATTGGATTAGAGCAACCTAATAGTGGTTCAATTTTAGTGATGAATCAAGAAATCAACAACTTAGAACAAGAAGATTTAGACGAGTTACGCACTGAAATAGGCTTTTTATTTCAAGGAAGTGCATTGTATGATTCTATGTCGGTTCGAGAAAATTTAGAGTTTCCACTGCGTCGTCACACGAAAAAATTTGGCGTAATTGAAGATACTACACCTTTAGTAATGGAAGCGTTAGAAAGCGTTGGTTTAGCCCATGCGATTGATTTGATGCCCAACGAACTTTCGGGTGGTATGAAACGAAGAATTGCCTTAGCCAGAACCTTGATTTTAAAACCTAAAATCATTTTATACGACGAACCCACAACGGGTTTAGACCCAATAACATCAAAA
>JBILST010000212.1:0-4133 GCA_044371865.1 Flavobacterium sp. | reverse complement strand
ACGTGATTATTAGTTACAATATAACCGTCTTCTGTAATAATTACTCCAGAACCTGTTCCTATTTGAGTTTGTTCTCTTGATCCTTGATGACCATAAATAAAATCGTAAATATTACCAGGGACTTTAGAAATACTTACATTTTTAACGTGAACCACAGCATGTATTGTGTTTTCTGCTGCAGTTGTAAAATCAATGTTTTCTGCTCCCAAGTTTACATTTTTGGCATAATTAGGAGAGGCAAGAGTTAATTTTCCTGCGTTATTAGGTTCTAAAAAGAATTTGTAAGCACCTAATGTTACTGCTCCACTTAGGAGCGATACGAATACTAAACTTCCAAATTTTTTCATGTTATTTAATTTTTGTTTACTCAAAATTAGAACAAAAAATATTCCAAAAAATCACTTTAACGCTCGATTAACAATGTTTAACATCTTATTAATATTTGTACTTTTGTCTAAATTAATTTCATCATGGAACTTACATTTTATAAATATCAAGGAACGGGTAACGATTTTGTAATGATTGATAATCGTTCTCAATTTTTTCCAAAAGAAAATGCGCAACTTATTGAAAAATTGTGCGATAGACGTTTTGGAATTGGTGGTGACGGTTTAATTCTTTTAGAAAATCATCTAGACTACGATTTTACAATGGTTTATTACAATTCAGACGGAAATGAAAGTTCAATGTGTGGAAATGGAGGCAGGTGTTTAGTTGCTTTTGCAAAACAAATGGGAGTTATCGAAAATAAAGCTGAATTTGAAGCTGTTGATGGCTATCATTACGCTACTGTTGATGTAAACGGTATTGTAGCGCTTCAAATGAAAGATGTGGAAACTATTAATCAATATGAAAATTATAGTTTTTTAAATACGGGTTCGCCCCATCATGTGCAATTAGTAGATAATTTGGTGGAATTAGACATTAAAACAGAAGGAGCAAAAATTCGTTATTCTGATTTATATGGAAAAGCAGGAAGTAACGTTAATTTTGTGAACCAATTAGCTAATGATATTTTTGCAGTTCGTACCTATGAACGTGGAGTGGAAGATGAAACTTTATCTTGCGGAACAGGAGTAACAGCAGTTGCTATCGCTATGCACCAAAGTGGAAAAACAAACAATAACATTATAGACTTAAACGTAGAAGGTGGAAAATTAAAAGTACAATTTGATGTAGATAACGGAAAATATACCAACGTTTTCTTAATTGGACCTGCGACTTTTGTTTTTGAAGGAAAGATAGATTTATAATTGACAATTAACGATTTTTGAACTTGAATTTGAAAATGATTACATTAAAAGGAACTGCCATCTATCTAAGAGCACTCGAACCTGAAGATTTAGAGTTTATCTATTCAATAGAGAATAATGAATCGATTTGGAATGTAAGTAATACGCAAACACCATACAGTCGTTTTTTAATACGTCAGTATTTAGAAAATGCGCATCAGGATATTTACGAAGCAAAGCAAATGCGCTTAGCTATTTGTATGAATGATACTTTTGAAGCGGTGGGTTTAATCGATTTATTTGATTTTGATCCTAAAAACAATAGAGCAGGAGTTGGAATCGTTATTTCAAGCGAAAGCAATCGAAATTCAGGAATTGGTTCAGAAGCATTACATCTTGTAATCAATTATGCTTTCAATCAGTTACAATTGCATCAGTTGTATGCAAATATTGGAAGTGATAATGAAATTAGTTTGCAACTTTTTACTAAATTTGGCTTTCAAAAAATAGGAATAAAAAAAGATTGGAATAAAATCAACAATTCATACGAAGACGAAATTTTATACCAATTAATCAATCACATTTAAAACAGCATCTCTTGAACGTAAAAAAACTAATTTCAATAATCGCAGTTGCAGGAATTTTTGTAGCAACAGCTGTTGGTGTATATGTATATTTCAAAGCTTTTACACCTAATACCCAATTTTCTCAAAATGAAGTTTATGTTTATATTCCTTCAAATTCAAACTATGAGCAAGTAACAGAAATTGTTAAACCGCTTATAAAAGATTTTGAAAAGTTTGATTTTGTAGCAACATCAAGAAATTATAGTACTAATGTGAAAGCGGGTAAATTTCTTTTAAAGAAAGATATGACCAGTTTTGATATCGTGAGAAGTTTGCGTTTGAATGTGCCAGTTCAAGTAGCATTCAATAATCAAGAGACTTTAGATAAACTTTTTCAACGCTTGGCAACTCAATTAGAGCCAGATACCTTAGCGTTAAACGAAGCTTTTACCAACGAAGTCTTTTTTAAAGAGAATGAACTAACGAAAGAAACAGCTTTAACGCTTTTTATTCCTAACACCTATGAATTTTATTGGAATACTTCGGCTAGTAAAATAGCAGCAAAGATGGCAAAAGAACACAAAAAGTTTTGGACTAATGAGCGTTTGGAAAAAGCAAAAGCTTTAAATATGACGCCAGCGCAAGTATATACTTTGGCTTCTATTGTGCATAAAGAAACGGTTAAAGCAGATGAACGTCCAAGAGTTGCGGGTGCCTATTTGAATCGTATTAATCAAGACATGCCTTTGCAAGCTGACCCAACGGTTATTTATGCAATAAAAGAAAAATCTGGTGATTTTGATCAAGTGATTAAAAGAGTTGGAGGAAGTAATTTATTTGTAAGTTCTCCTTATAATACATACATTAATAAAGGTTTGCCTCCAGGTCCCATAGCAATGCCAGATATTTCAGCAATTGATGCAGTTTTAAATGCTGAAAAACACAATTATATATATTTCTGTGCCGATCCAAGTCGACCAGGTTATCATACTTTTGAAACAACTTATGAAGCCCACCTAGTAAATGCTAAGAAATATGCGGATTGGGTGAATAAACTTGGTATAAAGTTGTAATTTCATAAATTATGGCATGGATTAGATTGCTTTTTTTTATATTGATTTTGTCTAATTCATGTCATGCGCAATCTGTTTTTGAAAACTTTTTAAAGCCATCAGATTCATTAAATACGGTAAGGAAAAATACTGTTTATATTGGTGAGTCAGTTGTATTAGGGGGAACTTTAATAGGATTAAACCAACTTTGGTATAAAGATTATCCAAAATCTAATTTTCATTTTATCAACGATAACAATCAATGGGTACAAATGGATAAATTAGGTCATTTGTATTCTACCTATCATTTAGGAAGGGTTGGAGTTGAAATATTAGCATGGAGCGGAGCTTCTAAAAAAGAACAACTAATTTATGGTTCTACACTTGGGTTAGGATTTCTTACTGTTGTTGAGGTCTTTGACGGTTTTTCTCAAGAATGGGGAGCTTCTTCAGGTGATATTATAGCAAATGTGGCAGGAACCGCTTTATATGTTTCACAAGATTTGCTTTGGAATGAACAACGCATTACGCCTAAATTTTCATTTCATCAGACTAAATTTGCATCGCAACGCCCAGAAACACTTGGTTCTTCTTTTAATGAACAAGTTTTAAAAGATTATAATGGGCAAACATATTGGCTGTCCTTTAATATACAATCGTTTACCAAAGATAATTTTGTTCCCAAATGGCTAAATCTTGCAATTGGTTATGGTGGTGAAGGAATGTTGTATGGAAAAAATGAGGAAGCATTAGTAAATGGAATAATTCAAAACCCATATCGTCAATTTTACCTTAGTTTAGACGTTGACTTAACGAAAATTAGTACAAAATCTCATTTTTTAAAGACACTTTTTTCAGTTATTAATACAATTAAAATTCCAGCGCCAACTTTGCAATATGATGATTTTAACGGAGTTAAAGCGCACTTTATCTACTTTTAGAAAAGATTAACATGCTGTAAATCAATATTATAATTTTTTTTGTATATTTGCAACGGTAATTTCAGATGAGTGACAGGCGCTGAGAAATAACAATTCATGATAAAAAAAAGGTCTTATTTTTTAGGATTGACACTCCTAGTATTAGTAGTTTCTTCAGGTTTTATAACCTTTAAAGAAGAAAAATTGGAAGGATTTCATTTGTCGAATTACAAGGGTATTAAATACCATGTTCCAAATGAATACGAGAATGAAGAGATTTTACCAGTTAAGGTGCCACACGTAGGTAAATCATTTACTGGTTTTGCTCAAAAAATGGCTTACAAAGAGTCAAGAGGTATGATA
>JBILST010000211.1:0-4135 GCA_044371865.1 Flavobacterium sp. | reverse complement strand
TCTTGGTTTTTAGAATGAAAGCTATTGTAACCCACACAAAAAATTCCAGCTGAGACTGCGGCTTGAATTCCGTTGGTGCTGTCTTCAATTACGATACAATTTTCTTTTGGAGCAACTGATAAACTCGCAGCATGTTCAAAAATAGCAGGATGCGGTTTTGATTTTGGAAAATCTTCGCCCGAAACAATATGCGTAAAATATTGATGTAAATTAAAACGGGTAAACACTCGGTTAATCGTAACATTTGAAGCTGAAGAAGCTACAATCAACTGAATTCCGTTGGCATGTAAATCTTTGATTAAATCTTCAACTCCTTCAATTAAATACAAATCTTCTTTTGAATCGAAAGCATCATTGAAAAGATTTCTTTTGGTTAAAATCAAATCTTCCACCTCTTCTACCAAATTAAATTGTGCTTTTAATTTCTGAAAAATATTACGCGTTGAATTTCCAGTAAACGAAGCATACATTTCGGAAGTTACTTCAATGTTTAATTGCTTAAAATGTTGGTGATACGCATAATGGTGTACCGGTTCGGTATCTACAATTACGCCATCCATATCGAAAATTACGGTTTGTATCATTATTATAATCGTTAAAATTTAAAATATTTTTTGGAACACAGATTAAAGAAATTATGAAAATTTTTAAAATTTCTCCAATCTGTGTTCCTAACATGTTATATCATTGAAAATTAGAATTCAAATTCTTTGCCATCATCGGCTAAAAGTACATTTTCAAAAATAGTTTGTGCTTCTGTTTTAAAAGGTTCAATAGAACCGTAACGTGTGGAATAATGTCCTAAAATTAAGTTTTTCGCATTAGCTAATTTCGCAATTTGAGCCGCTTCTTTTGCGGTGGTGTGTTTGGTTTTTTCAGTGTAATGTGCTTCCGAATCTAAGAAAGTGGATTCATGATACAACACATCTACCTCATTAATAATTGGAATAATGGATTCATCATAGACCGTATCACTACAAAAAGCATAACTTTTAGTTGCATCTGGCGGAAACGAAAGTAATTCATTTTCAATTACTTCACCCGAATCTAACGTTACATTTCCTCCTGATTTAATTTTATCGAAATAACATTTTTCAATTTTGTATTTGGCAACTGCTTCGATATTCAAATGGCGTTTTCCTAGCTTTTCTTGAAACAAGAATCCGTTGGTATAAATTCTATGATTTAATGGAATTGTTTTCACAACTACGGTATCATCTTCAAAAACCACTTCACTTTCTTTAGATTGTAATTCGTGGAAATACAAATTGTAACCCGTAAACGAACCCGAAGCACGCAATTGCAACAAGATAATTTCTTTGATTCCTTTTGGCCCATAAACGTGTAAATCGTTTTCGCGATTTAATAACATAAAAGTTGAAATCAAACCAATTAAACCATAAAAATGATCGCCATGTAAATGCGATATAAAAATATGATTAATACGAGAAAATTTGATTTTGTGTTTGCGTAATTGCACTTGCGTTCCTTCACCACAATCAATTAGAAATAAATGGTTTTTTATGTCTAAAACTTGCGATGTTGGATTGGTTATAGTTCTTGGAGTAGCTGCGTAACAGCCGAGTATGTTTAGTTTCAAGGTTAAAAAGTTTCAAGTTTCAGGTTTCAAGTTTTTCTTCCAACTTCCATCACCCAGCATTAAAATCCTAAATCGCGTTCAATTTCGTCCATTTCAATCATATCGTGGGCTTCTAAAACGGAAGGAACTACGTTTAAATAATTAGGCACTTTATCAAAATCAATTTCATTAGAAACAATAATCATTGATTTTTTTGCTTTTTTATGGGTTTTAGCCAATTCTTTAAAATGAACTAAATCAGCATTAGCAAGGGTTTTATTGTGCGATACATCCAAAATTAAATTCTGACCTTGAAACACATGATATTCATTGGTAATTTTACCCACAAAGGCTTCCACATTGTTTTGTGTGTCTTTGATGATGGTGGTATGTCCTTTTTGATCTACTTTCATTTTGGTATATTACTGATTTAGTGCTAAGATACTTATTTTTTAAATTTCTTGAATAGGAAATAAAGAATTATTGATAATACTATTGAAAGTAATAAATAGAAGATATAACTTGTACTTTCTGATTTTGTCTTTTTGGAATTTGAAATGTTTTTTTCATCACTCACATCCTTTGCAATATCTTTATTAGCAAGTTCATGCTTTTCAATAGCTTTCAATCTATCTTCTACAAATTTATTATCAAAACCATAATCAATAGCCATTTTATAAAGCTCTTTGTATTGACTTGATTTTTCCCCAAGTAAATAGTCAATGTTTGCTAAATCAAATAGCAAAACAGCAATTGATTTATCTTTACCCTTTATAAATGAAATTCTTTCGTTTAATTGAAAATAAATTTGAGATCTCAAAGACTTTAAATTATCTTTTTTTAAATCTGTCTTTGGAAATGATTCAAAACTAAAATCTGTATTTATAATATTTTGACTTGAAAAAATTAAATCATTTACTTTAGCTTTTAAAATATTTACGTGAATCCATTCAGAAGCTTTATGGGAATTAAAATTTAATTTAATCGATTTTTCAATCCATTTTAAAGCATTTACATTATCTCCAGTCAATTCATAAATTGTTCCTAAATTGGAAGCTGTAGAATATCGATTAGGATGTGTTTTCTCAATTTGATTATATAATTTTATTGCTTCGTTATATTTTTTTTGAAGAATTAATACAACACCAACATCAGATAAGTAATCAATATCTTTTGTTTCTTTATATAACTTTCTTAAGTCTTTAATAATAGCATCGAAATTTTGTTTATAAAAATCATGCCCTTTAGGAATATCCTTATATTCACTATCTTGATATAACAAAACACCATTTTTCAATTCTAAAGTTTCCCCATTCAGACAGCTAAAACTTAATTGAGTTTGAAAAATAAAAATGAATATAAACAATCTAAAAAGACTTTTCATAAGTACTAATTCTTAATCTTACTTGCCAATAAATAAATCACTGCCATACGAACCGCTACTCCATTTTCCACCTGATTTAAAATCACGGATTGCTGTGAATCGGCTACATCTGAAGTAATTTCTACTCCTCTGTTTATTGGCCCTGGGTGCATGATTACGATTTCTTTATTTAGGGAATCTAATAATTCTTTGGTTACACCGTATTGTTGTGTATATTCTCTTGTGGTTGGGAAATAACTCACATCTAAACGTTCATTTTGCACACGTAACATATTCGCTACATCACACCATTCTAATGCTTTACGTAAATTTGGTTCAACCGTAACTCCTAATGATTCAATGTATTTAGGAATCAACGTTTTTGGTCCGCAAACTTTCACTTCTGCCCCTTGCATTTGTAATGCAAAAATATTTGATAACGCTACTCTTGAGTGTAAAATATCGCCAACGATTACGATTTTCTTTCCGCCTACATCGCCTAATTTTTCTCTAATCGTAAAACTATCTAACAAAGCTTGTGTTGGATGTTCGTGAGCGCCATCACCAGCATTTACAATACTTGCACTAACGTTTTGCGATAAAAAATGAGCGGCTCCAGGACTGCTGTGACGCATCACCACCATATCTACTTTCATCGATAAGATATTATTTACCGTATCAATCAAAGTTTCTCCTTTTTTAACCGAAGACTGTGCTGCCGAAAAACTAATTACATCCGCAGAAAGTCGTTTTTGAGCTAATTCGAAAGATAATTTAGTTCTAGTACTGTTTTCAAAGAAAATGTTAGCAATCGTAACATCTCGTAATGAGGGTACTTTTTTAATGGGACGATTGATTACTTCTTTGAAATGGTCAGCCGTTTCGAAGATTAAATCGATATCTTGTTTGGTAATGTGTTTTATTCCGATTAAATGATTTACTGATAATTCTTTCATTTATATGTAGTTGTGTTTATTGTTGCTGGGTGTTAGTTGTTTGATGATGGATGAAAAGTTTATTTTGTAATTAGATAAACGGCATCTTCTCCATCGTTTTCAAACCATTTTACTAATACTTTTTCATTGTTTATGGCATCTACTTGTCTTCCTCTATAATCAGGTTGAATAGGTAAATGACGGCTAAATCTTCTGTCAATTAAAGTTAATAATTCTACTTCTGATGGTCTTCCAAAT
>JBILST010000210.1:0-4139 GCA_044371865.1 Flavobacterium sp. | reverse complement strand
CCGCCAAAACCTGGTGCAACAAGTATACCATCTAAATCTTTCAACTGACTTGCTGCCGAATTGGCATCTAAATACTCAGAATGAATAGAAATAACATTCACTTTTGTCTCGTTTGCCGCTCCAGCATGAATAAACGCTTCTAAAATCGATTTGTATGAATCTTGCAATTCCACATATTTTCCAACCAAACCAATATTTACTTCGTGCTTCGGATTTTTCAATCTAAATAAGAACTCGTTCCAGTTGTTTAAATCGGGTGTATTTTTTTCAGGTAAATCTAATTTTTTTAAGGCAACTCTATCCAATCCTTCTTCCAACATTAAATTGGGAACTTCATAAATAGTGGAAGCATCAATCGATTGAATTACCGCTTCTTTTTTTACATTACAAAACAACGCCAATTTTTGACGTAAATCTTGCGAAATTTCATGTTCAGTTCTACACACTAAAATATCAGCTTTGATTCCGCTTTCCATTAAAGTTTTCACTGAATGTTGTGTTGGTTTCGTTTTTAATTCTCCGGCAGCAGCCAAATAAGGTACTAACGTTAAATGAATTACGATTCCGTTATTTTCACCTAATTCCCAAATCAATTGACGAACTGACTCGATATAAGGTAATGATTCAATATCTCCAACAGTTCCACCAATCTCTGTAATTACAATATCAAAATCACCCGATTTTCCAAGTAACTGCATGCGTTCCTTGATTTCATTTGTGATATGAGGTACTACTTGAACCGTTTTTCCTAAAAATTCTCCTCTACGCTCTTTTTCAATAACTGAAAGATAGACTCTTCCTGTTGTTACGTTGTTCGCTTGAGAAGTAGGAACGTTTAAAAAACGCTCATAGTGACCTAAATCTAAATCCGTTTCTGCTCCATCGTCAGTTACATAACATTCTCCGTGTTCGTAAGGATTTAATGTTCCTGGATCCACATTGATGTATGGATCAAACTTTTGAATGGTCGTTCGGTATCCTCTGGCTTGCAATAATTTGGCTAACGAAGCTGCGATGATTCCTTTCCCTAAAGAAGAAGTCACACCTCCGGTAACAAAAATGTACTTAGTTTGGTTCATTGTATTGTTGTTGTGTTGTTGTTGCGATAAAAATCTTTTATCTATAATAAAATCGTGCAAAGATAACACTAATTAGTCAATGTGCCAATTAGTCGATGTATCAATTTTGTAATTAAATTGTAAACAATATACTTTCTAGTGAAGGAAAAATCCAACGTTTCTACAAAGAATACAAATTATCAATTTTAATAGCCACGGATTACGAAGATTAACACTGATTAATCCTTGAAAATCCTTTAATCCGTGGCAAAAATATTTATTTTTTTGGAAAGTTTCTGCGGATGTTTCGAACGAGTTCTTCTAAGCCGTTTAGCTTGAGTTCGTGTACCAATTTTAATTGTTCGCCTAATTGTCCTTTTGGAAAACCTTTATTGGCATACCAAACCACATAATACTCTGGAAGGTCGATTAAGTGATAGCCTTCGTATTTGCCAAATGGCATTTTAGTGTGTGCGAGTTTTACGAGGAGTTCTTGATTGGTCATTTTTGTTATAGAGGTTAGAAAAAAGAGAAAAGAAGAAAGACTAATTCAATATTTTATAAAATTTAAATCTTTCAGAATCTTTGTTAATTTTTTTCAACTCTTTATCTTCTATATGTTTAGGAATTTCGAAATTAAATATCGGAATTTCCATTTGTTTAATTTTTGATAATTCAATATCAACAATCATGTAGCCTGACAAAGTTGTTGTCATTGTATATTTTAAAATTAAATTAAAACCTATCAAATCTTCCACTTCTTTATCATAAATCTGATTATCTTCACTAATCAAAATATTTCTTTTTACAGGAAGTTTTAAAAAATTATCAGAAATTAAATAGATTTCTTTTGAGTATTTTTTCTTTACAGTTATCCTATTGGCTTTAATTTCAGTATTGTTGAATTTTATGATTGTATCATTTTGCGTCAACTCAATGATTTCATTATGACTATAATCTGCACCTAATTGTCTATTGTAGATATTTCTAAAATTCAAATCATCAACAGTAAGTTCATTTTCGGTAATTATATATTTCTTTTTTTCATTGAAATTTAAAATTACAGTTTCGTTTTTACCATTGTTGATTTTTTTCACATAACCCAAATCATTAATCTTAATATTGAGAGAATCAAAATACTCCCCTTTTTTAATCATTTTATCTTTTATAACATTAAACTTCAATGTATCCGATTTATAAATCACATAACCATCCATTTTTGCACTATAGCTTAATTCACCTTCAAAGTTTTGAGACTGAATTGAATTAAAAGCAAATAATAAGAATATTAAAAATAACTTCATAAAAAAGATTCCTTTGGAATGACAATATTTTTGATAAAATTCAGTTTTATTACTTCCAATTAAAAACAACATCTTTTTCAATATCGGGATGCAAGCTTAATAAAACTGGACAAGTCATTGCAGCTCTTTCAAGAATAGTTTTGTTTTTTTCAGAAGTTTCAATAGACATGTTTAGAATAACTTCAATTTTTGCAATTTTACGCGGTTCGGATTGCATTATTTTAGTAATAGAAACTGTTGAATCTTTTAAATCAACATTCAAATCTTTAGATTTTATTCCCATTATTGAAACCATACAACTACCTAAAGCGGTAGCTACTAAATCAGTTGGAGAAAAAGCTTCTCCTTTTCCATGATTATCTGTTGGAGCATCTGTTAGAATCTGTGTGCCAGATTGCAAATGAATACAAACTGTTCTTAAATCACCAACGTATGTAATATTTGAAGTTGCCATTATTGTGCTTGTTTAATCGTTAAATCGCTGTCGTAATACAATAAATAGGTCGCGTTATTTGAAATTAATCCGTTACTAGAATTGTAATCAAATGCGTTTTCAATGTATTCTGTTTTGGTTGTTGCTGCTGATTTCACAAAACCTTCTGGTTGGCAAATACGCAACATGGCATCAAACGTAACATCAAAACCTTTTTTAGCGGCTGCGTTTGGATAAATATTGTTAATTTTCTTGAATTGTTTTTCAAATATTTTTTCTTCTGGTGTTTCGGCTACTTTAGTTGCTGATGGAAATAACAATTTTAAATCCGTTAAATTCTTCATTGGAATTTCTTCAAAGTTCAACGAATCATACAATTCGAAAACAGCCAATTGAATGTCGTATTCTTTTTGTAATCCTTTTAAAATATTGGTAATACTTATAATCGTACTTGCTTTTTCAATTTCCATCAAAACAAAATTCTTTTGTCCTTTAACTAATTGTGTTTTTAAAAGCGCCACATCTAAAGCGCCTTTGTCATTAATTAAAGCGTGCTTAACTTCTGAATGATTCGCCGTTATAAAATCTTTAGAAGTCGTTTTTTTAGTACTAATTATCGCTACCACATTTCCATTTTTGGATTTAAAATAATCAAACATCGAAGCACGCAAACGATCTTCGGCAGGAACAGTGTAATATAAATTCGACAAAGGTAATCCACGCTCTTTTGAAAGTGGCGAAATTACTGGTGTGTTATATTTTGTAAGCAATTGCGCTGTTGTTTCCACTACTGAGTTTTGGAAAGGTCCCACAACTGCATCTACATTTTCAAAATCATTTTTAGAAATGATAGAAGCTACATTTGATGAATACTTAGTACTTTCTACATCGTACACCTTAACATTTACAGGCAAACCTATCACTTTAGCCGAATCAATCGCCATAAGCGCTCCTGCGTAAAAATCCAAAGTAAGATTTAAGAATTTATTCGTTTTTAATTGCTCAGTTTTAGTTTTAACCGAATCTGTTTCAATTTTATTGATATTAAACGGCAATAACAACACTAAGTTTTTTTGTTTTGATTTATCAACTGAAGCCAATAAATTCACTTTATTTTTAGCTACTAAAACTGAATCTTTTACTTTTGAAATCACAGTTCCGTTTGAAGGCACTTTCAAAATCATTCCGATTTTTAAGCCATCTTGCAAATCAGGATTTAGTGTAATCAATTCACCTTGTGCAATATCAAACTTTTTAGAAAGACTGTAAAGTGTTTCTTTAGGCTGTACTTCATAATCAATCAAGGTTACATTGGAAGGCTTTTTAACTTGAACTCCAGGTTTT